>JBCCRV010000179.1:0-11381 GCA_039201085.1 Myxococcota bacterium
CGAAGATGGGCGGCGTCCACGGCGTAGGAGAGTGGGTCGTAGCCGGGGTCTTCACCCTGCGTGCCCGTCAGGTAGCGGCTCCAGGGCTCGAGTTCGCTTTCGTAGAAGGCGTCCGCTTCGGCGCGCACCTGGAAGAAGATGGCGTTGAAGCCGGACTCAGCCGCGCGGTCGAACATCGCGTCGAGCTCGGCCTGCTGCATCGCCGCGCTGAGGCCAGGTTGACTTGGCCAGTTGATGTTCGACACGGTCGCGATCCACACGCCGCGCATTTCGCGAACGTGGGAAATGGCTTCGAGCTCGATGTCGGTGGCGTCGGGTGCGTCGCTCGCTTCAGCGCTTATGTCACGACCCGTGGTCGGATCTTCGGCGGCGTCCTGCACACGGGAGTCGCGCGCGGGCGCTGCGGAATCGCTCCCGCAGCCAGCGAGGGCGAGCGTCGCGGGGATGAGCCAGCGGAGCAAGACCATGACGATGGGTCTGTAGCACACGAGGAGGCGGGCTGCGCTGGTGCTCCCCGCTGCGCGTCACCGCCGCACCTGCGGCGGCGGGTCAGCCCCGACTGATGAGAGTGGGTGGGCGCGTGAAGAGTGGAGGGCGCGCGTGAAGAGTGGAGGGCGCGCGTGAAGAGTGGAGGGCGCGCGTGAAGAGTGGAGCCAAGCCGGCAAGGATGAGGGCGGTAGCTGCCATCAGCATAGTCACCGCATGCGCACGAACGGGGGCGCTGCAATGCCTAAACGGCGGGCCGGATCCTGGACGGTCCAGCCTTTCGAGGGGAGGGGCAAAGGCAAGGGATGAACTAAAAGAGGCGCCTTGCGGCGCCTTGTTTAGTTCATTCCCATACCCATCATACTCGACCCACCGCTGCCCGAGTTGTAGCGCTGGATGACCTGGTCCGTGAGGTCCAAGTTGGAGGGCACCCAGACGACGCCGCCTTCGTTCGCTTCGACGATGAGCGTATAGCCTTCGGACTGGCCGATGCGGCGCAGGATCTCCTGCATGCGCTCGAGAATGCTCTTCGTGAGCTGGGCTTCCTTGGTCGCGAGCTCGCGCTGGAATTCGACGTAGGTCGACTGGAGCTCGATGAACGCCTTCTGGTATTCCTCGAGGCGCTTTTCGAGGGCTTCGCGCGAAAGCACGTTCTTCTGCCGCTCGATGTCTTCCTTCATCTTCTTCAGCTTGTTCTGTGCCGAATCGAGCTCCTGCTGGCGGCGCTTGAAGAGGCGCTGGAGACGGCGCTTGGCGCGGCGGCCGTCTTCGGTCTCGTTCATGGCGCGCTGAAGGTCGACGACGGCGATGCGGGTCTGCGCGTAGAGGTCTGGCGCCACGACGGATACGAAGAAGGCGGCCAGAAGCACCATCGCGTGGCGGCGCAGCGAGGGCGCTTTGCGAGAACGGGAAGTCTTGGATGCGGTCGTCATAAAGAAGCTCTGGGTGTCGGGCGGGGGTTACCCGGCTTGAGGGGGGGGCGTCAAGCGGGCCCTGGCGGTTCGGACGCGACGCGCCCGGAACGATTCAATCGGCGCGTGATCGAGAAGCCGCCTAGAAGGACGTTCCAATCGTGAATTCAAAACGCAACGAGTCCTCATGGGGCCGTCTACGCAAGGGAATGCCCCATTCGAAGCGAAGGGGACCGAGGGGAGAGATCCAGCGAAGGCCGAAACCTACAGATGTGCGGATCGCAAACGGATTCACGCTGCACGGATCGGTGGTGCGATCGTTTGTGGAGGTGGCCGGCGTTTGGCAGAAGGTGTCCTCCGTGTTCCAGGTGTTTCCGCCATCGGCGAAGGCAACGCCGAAGATGCCGACTTCTTCCAAAATCGGGAACTCGATCTCGAGCTGGTAGAACGCTTGAAGGTTTCCGCCGAGCGTCACGCCCTCGGGGAAGCCATTGCCGGCCTGCGGCGGAATGCCGTTCGGGTCGAGGCCGCGGCCGACGGACGCGCGCGGACCGAGGGTCTGCAGGCGATAGCCGCGAACGTTAAAGATGCCGCCGAGGCGATAGCGCTCGAAGAAGGGCACGCCGCCCTCCTGGCGCGAGGAGATGAAGCCCACTTCAAAGTTCGCGCGGAAGGTGATGCCCTTCCAGATCGGGCGGTAGAAGCGAACAAAGGCGCTCGTGCGGTTGAAGAGCTGCTCGCTCCCCAAGAAGCGGTCTGCGATCTGGTGGCTGATCGACGCGTGCCAACCGCCCGTCGTTCGGAACGGGCTGCCCGTGCGCGAGTCCCATGAGAGCGTAAAGCGGAGCGAGCTCGACAGGCCGTCGTTGAAGAGGTTGTCGAAGGGAACGGAGCGGAAGAGGTTGAAGCCCTGGCCGCCCGAGCCGCTTTGAAAGAAGCCGCCGGTGCGGGCGCTGATGCGAATGAACTCCGCCTGGTACTGAACGAAGAAGCGCAAGCGCGGGTCGAAGACGGGATGGCCTAGCGTTAGGCCACCGCCGAAGCCTTCGCGGTTGAAGGTCGCGAACTGGCGCTGCGTATTGAAGGCGTCCACGCCGAGGCTCCACTGAGACCCGAGGAACCAGGGCTCGACGAAGCGAAGCTGAAAGAGACGGCGAATGCCGCTGAGCTGGAGCTGAAAGCTGAGCTGCTGACCATTGCCGAAGAGGTTCTGCTGCTGAACCTGTGCCGTGAGAATGAAGCTCTCGATCGACGAGAAGCCCGCGCCGACCTGGAACGTGCCCGTGGGACGCTCGGCGACTTCGACGTTGAGAATCAGCAAGTCCGGGCGTGAGCCGGTTTCTTCGCTGAAGTCGACGCGCTCGAAGTAGCGAAGCTGAAGGAGCAGCTGGCGGCTACGTTCGACGCGCGAGACGTTGTAGAGGTCGCCTTCGAGAATCTGCATCTGGCGACGAATGACCGAGTCGCGGGTCTTGGTGTTGCCGCTGATGTTGATACGCTCGATGCGTACGGGCGGGCCGCGCTGAATCTCGAGGCGTACGTCGACGACGCGTCGCTCCTCGTCGAGGTCCGTTTGCGGAACGATCTCCACGCGGGCGTAGCCGGCGTCGCGGTAGATGCGCTGCACCTCCTGAATACCGAGGGCGATTTGCGTGCGGCTAAACCAGTCGCCGGCTTCCAACTCGATGTTGTCTCGGAGGTTGTCTTCGAGCGGTTCGATCTCAAGCCCGTCGCCGTTTAGCTCGCGAACGCTCATGCGGCCGATGCGAAAACGCGGGCCTTCTTCGATGGGGATCGTGATGTCGATATGCTCGCGGTCCGAAGTGAGTTCGATGCGAGGCGAGCCGACGTTCACCGTCAAGAAGCCTTGGTCGTAGTAGTACGCCTGAATGTTGTTGACGTCCTGCTCGAAGTTGGCCGTGTTGAAGGTGTCGCTGTCCGAGATGAACGAGAAGAACCCGGACTCGCTCGTCTGCATGAAGTCACCGAGTTCGTCGGCATCGATGGTGCGATTGCCGACAAAGCGGATGCGTCGAACGGTGACCTCGGCGCCTTCGTCGATTTCGAAGCGCACCTCGACTTCGCCGCGGTCGCCCGGCAGCACGCGAATGTCGTAGTTGATGCGGGCGAGAAAGAAGCCCTCTTCGGCGTAGAGGTCGCGAATCCGGGTGACCTGCCGGCGAACTTCCGACACGGAAAGGATCGAGCCCGTCTGGAGCGTGACCTTCTCGTCGATGTCGTCGTCGTCGACCTCGTCGTTGCCGGAAAAGACAATGCGCGCGATGGCCGGGCGTTCGACGACGCGAAACACCAGGTCGATGTCGCTGCCGGCGGGTACGGCTTCGATCACCAGGTCATCGAAGAAACCGAGGTCCCAGATCGCGCGGGCGTCGCGCGCGATTTCGTCGTCCGTGCAGGGCAGGTCGCGCCGAAGGCGCAGGGTGGCGCGAATGTCGTCCGGGTCGACGCGCCGTGATCCTTCGACGCGAATCTCCCGAATGCGGCGGCCTTCGCAAAGCGTGCGAGGCGTCGTGGGGCCGGATTCGTCGGGCTCGTAGACGGGGTAGTCGTCCTCCGGGGGGGGTGGCGGGGGCGTGGGCTCGGCGGGTGCGTCGTCCGGACCTTCGCCATCCTCGCCTGCTTCGTCTGTTTCCGCGCCTGCTTCGTCGGCTTCCGCGCCGGACCGTTCGGCCTCTGCGTCGCTGTCCTCGGCCGTCGTCTCGGCGTGTGCTTCGCTTTGCTCGCCCTCGGGCGCCGCCTCTTCGTCGCCGTCCTGAGCAAAGGCGCCGCTGGAAAGCGCCAGAGCGAGCAGGACGAGCACGCAAAAGCGCGCTGGGCCGCTATCTCGGGAGCTCGGGGGAAGAAAAAGCAAAGGAAGCCTGGCGGTTTACCGCGGCTGACGCATAGCCGCGGCGATTCTGGGGGTCAAGGAGCGCCGCTGGCGGCAACGTCCTCGGGCGCGCTTTCTTCCCGCTCGGAGGATTCCCCGGTGCAATCGCTTGGGGGCGCGTTGTCTTGGGGTACCTCCGCTTCGGCCACCTCTTCTCCCGCGGCGCTTGCGTCGGCCGTGGATTCGCCGGCGTCTGGAGTGTCAGACACCCGGCGGTCGCTAAACACGACGCCGTCACGCATTTCGACCACACGCGGCATGCGCCCGGCGAGGTCGCGCGAGTGGGTCACGATGAGAAAGGTCGTGCCGCGGCTCTGGTTCAAATCGAAGAAAAGCCGGTGAATCGCGTCGCTCGTGCCGCTGTCGAGGTTGCCCGTGGGTTCATCCGCGAGCACAACGGCGGGCTCCATAACGATCGCTCGGGCGAGGGCCACGCGTTGCTGTTCACCGCCCGAAAGCTCGCCCGGGCGGTGCTTGAGGCGATGACCGAGACCCACTTCGTTGAGAAGCTCAAGGGCTCGCTTGCGCAGCGGGGCGCGGGCGGCGCCGCGCACCAGGCCCGGCATCATCACGTTTTCGACGGCGTCGAACTCGGGCAGAAGGTGATGAAACTGGAAGACAAAGCCGATGCGCTCGTTGCGAAAAGCCGCGAGCTGGTTGCTCGGGAGCTGGGTGACGTCCCGGCCTTCGTATTCGATCGAGCCCGACGTGGGCAGATCGAGCGTGCCTAGCAGATGGAGCAGCGTGCTCTTTCCAGCGCCGCTCTTTCCGACGACGCAGACCATCTCGCCGCGGTCGATCTCGAGGTCCACGCCCTTGAGCACCTCGACGAGGTTGCCTTCGTGCACGAAGCGCTTTCGCAGCTGGCGAACGCGAACGAGGCTTTGGGACGGGGAACTCATGGGCAGGGCGGGCTCAGTTCAAGATGAAGGCGGTCTAGAAGTGACGCAGCGCGTCCGTCGGCCGCATACGGCTGGCGAGCAAAGCGGGAAAGACGGTGGCGAGCAAGCAGACGACCACGGCGCTCACGCCGACGGCCGCGAACTCCATCGGATCGATGTGCACGGGCAGCCGATCGATATAATAGATCTCTGGGTTCAGTCGAATGCCGAAATGCTCCAGAATGAACACCACGAGGTAGCCGAAACCTAGGCCCATGACGGCGCCATACACGCCGATCAGAAAGCCTTCGAAGAGAAAAAGCGCGACGATGTCCTTCGAGCGCGAGCCCATTGCCTTGAGAATGCCGACTTCCCGGCTCTTCTCTTGAACCATCAGCGTCAGCGTTCCGAACACGCAGAAGCCCGCAATTAAGATGGCGATGCCCAACGTTACAAACATGGCAAGCTTCTCGAGGGCCAGGGCCCCGAAGAGGTTCTTGTTCAGCTCCTGCCAGTCGCGTACGCGAAGGGTGCTCGACTCGGCGGTGATCTGCGCCGTCTCGCCCTCGTCCACGACGAATACGGTGCTTGCGATCCCCAAGCGTGAGCGGACCCGATCGGCGACGGACGCGGCCTCTTCGATCGTCCCCACCTTCGCTTCGATACCCGTGATCGTATCGCCCCGGTTCAGGAAGCTCTGGGCGCTGTCGAGCAGCACGTAGGCGAGCTTCATGTCGTACTCGTACATGCCCGTGTAGAAGATCGCCGCGACGCGAAAGCGTCGAGACTTGGGCATCGGCCCCGTTGGGCCAAGGCGGCCGAAGGGCGAGATGATGTCGATTTCGTCGCCTACGAAGAGACGCAACGAGCGCGCGAGTTCTTTGCCGACCACGATGCCCGGAAGCACGTCTTCATTTCGCCGTGGTGCATCGAGCGCGTCGAGGGCGCGGCGCGCTGCCGAGTCCGCGTCCATCGCATCGCGAAGGGCGCGTACGTCGTCTTCGGCGTCCGGCGGCACATCGATGAGCTCGTCGATCTCGCGCAGCAGCGACGAACCTTCGTTTGGTCCATCGTTCGGCGGAGCGTCGTCGCCTTCGTCGGGAAAAAGATCGCCCGTGCGAATCGGAAACCGACGCGCCGAGGGCGGGAGCTCGAGCAGCTCTTCCGGCACCCGAAGGTACTCCAGGCTTCCGCTCGTGAGGTTGTCCTCGAGGTCCGTCACCTGAACGAGCGCCTCCGGCAGGATGCCGCGCAGCACGACGCTTTCGCGGTTGCTCGCGCTGGTGGCCATCACTTCGCCTTCGAGGAAGGGGCTCGCGCCAAGGATGCCGGGCGTGTCGCGCACGTTTTCAAGCACCGGCTCCCATCCTTCGAAGGGGCGGCTGTCCGCGCCGTCGACAACCACATGCGCGTGGTTGCCCAGAATCTTTCGCTGCAGGTCGTCGCGAAAGCCCCCCATCACGCTGAGTACGGACGTGAGCATGCAGCTGGAAACGGAGACGGCCAGAATCGAGAGGCTGGCGATGGTGGCGAGGAAGCCGCTCTTTTTGCTGCGCAGATGGCGCGCCGCCACCAGAAGATGAAAGCCCGTTCGCTCGAGGCCCTGCATGAGGAGCGGCGTCATGCGAACGGCAATGCGAATGACGAGGGGCGTCGTGATGGCCAGGAGGATCATCGGGCCGACCAGCTGGGCCAGTTCGCTGCCCTCGGGAAGCCACTCGTATTGGCTTCGCGCCCAAACGAAGGCGCCGATGAGTCCCAAATCTACCGTCGCCCAGGTGATCGCGCGCGCGAGTTTCGGCAGCAGAAACCACGCGGCTACAATCGCGATGATCACCGAGATGGCGGTCAGCGCGTACGAGGCGGCGCTTCCGATGAGTGCTGGCAGCAGGTCACTTCCGAGGGCGAGGCGGGCTTCGTCGAGCGAGTAGTCGAACGCGAAGCCCGCTTCGACGGACGCGTGCACGCCACGAAAGAGAAGGGCGAAGGTCACGAGCGTACTGAGTGCGTGCGCGCCGCTTGCGCGGGCCAGGGCGGCGATACGGCCCTTGCCCGGCGTGCCGGGCTGCAGCTTCCTGGCCCGCAGCAGGCTCCAGCCGATGAAGACGAGCTGGAGAAAAAGCAGCGCACCAAAGGCACCGACAAGTCCAAGGGCGATCACGGGCTCCTGCTCGCCCGTTCCGTCGCGCATCGCGACGCTGGCCCGCGCGAGCGCGGGCCACTGCACGAGCGCAACGATCTCCACTACCAAGGCCGCCGTGGCGGCAATAGCCAGGAGCACCGGCGCGATGCCGGCGCGGGTCCGCGCCGATTCCGCTCGGCGCGGACCCGGCGTGCGCGGCTCGGCGGGGGCTGTGGAAGGCTGCGTCAGGGACGCGACCCTTCAGGGCGAAGGAGAGGAAAGAGCAGCACGTCGCGAATCGAAGGTTGACCGGTGAGCAGCATGACGAGGCGGTCGATGCCCATGCCGAAACCGGCCGCCGGCGCCATGCCGTGGCGCAGGGCGCGAATGTAGTCGTCGTCGAAATCCATCGCTTCGTCGTCGCCGCCGGCGCGGTTTTCGAGCTGGCCGCGAAAGCGGTCCGCTTGGTCTTCGGGGTCGTTGAGCTCGCAAAAGGCGTTGGCGATTTCGCGGCCGTCGACGAAGAGCTCGAAGCGGTCGACGAAGCGCGGGTCGTCGTCGTTCTTGCGGGCGAGGGGCGAGACCTCGAAGGGGTAGTCGACGATGAAGACGGGTACGGAGCGTTCGCCGTCCTTCGTGCGGTAGAGCTCGGTCAGGTGGGGCTCGGCCAAGGACTCGTAGAGCACGAAGAGACGCTTGCCGTAGTTTGTCGCCTTTCGCAGCGCCGCCATGTCCGCTTCGGGGATCTTGCCCTGAAGCGACTCGGCGAAGCCTTGGGTCTTCTCTTCGTCGTCGAGGTCCGCACGTTCGAGGGCGATGCCCTTATGGGCGGCGCCGGCGGCGATGGCGTCGCGCATCGTTTCCACGCGCCATTCGGCGTCGAGGTCGAAGGTTCGCGGCTCGCGGAGTTCGGGAAAGGCCTCGCGCACGCGCGCGTCGATAAAGCGCACCATTTCGATCGTTTGCGCCCGTAGATCCTCGTCCGTGGCGTAGGCGCGGTAGTACTCGAGCATCGTGAACTCGGGGTTGTGCCGGGTGCTGATGCCTTCGTTGCGAAAGCAGCGCGCGATCTCGTACACGCGATCGAAGCCGCCCACGACGAGTCGCTTCAGGTAGAGCTCGGGCGCGATGCGCAGGAAGAGCCCCATGTCGAGGGCGTTGTGGTGGGTGTTGAAGGGCCGGGCCGTGGCGCCGCCGCGCACCGAGTGAAGGGTGGGCGTTTCCACTTCAAGAAAATCGCGGTCGTCCAGGTAGCGGCGCACCGTTTGAATGACGAGCGTGCGGGCGCGAAAGACCTTCGCCACGTCCGGGTTGGCGAAGAGGTCCACGTAGCGCTCGCGGTAGCGCTTCTCCACGTCCTTCAGGCCGTGCCACTTCGCCGGCGGCGGAAGCATCGCCTTGCCGAGATGACGGTAGCTGCGCGCGCTCAGGGCCAGGGCGCCCGTGCGTGTCCGCACGAGCGGACCGCGGACGAGCACGTGGTCGGCCAGGTCCAGGTTCGCGAGCTGGGCGGCTTCGCCTTCGGCGAGCTTGTCCTTGCGAACGAGGGCTTGGGCGTCGCCGTGGGGCGTGCGAATCACGAGGAAGGGGCCGCGCTTCGCCATGACGCGTCCGTAGAGAATCGATTCGGCCGAGTCATCCGACAGGTCCGCCTCTTCGGGCAGGTCGGCGCGGCCTTCGTCGGGACCGATGGCGATATCGACGAGGCGCTTTCGCTCGGCGCGCTCCTCGTCCGAGGGACGAAAGTCGTTGGGGAAGGGCGCGCGTCCGGCTTCCCGGAGCGCTTCGCCCTTGGCGGCGCGTGCTGCGCGCAGTTCGTCTTCGCTGGCCACGTCTGTTCCTTCTTATCGGTTGGGGCGCGCGCCTATTCCGGCGCGTTCGAGCGGGTGGTCGGTCGTTTAGCCGCCGCTCTTTTTTCCTTTGGCTTCGTCGCGCTTATCGGCGCTCATCATCAAGTAGGTTTCGATGAACCCGTCCAGGTCGCCGTCGAGCACCGCATCGGCGTTGGCAACCTTGTGCTCGGTGCGTTCGTCCTTGACCATCTTGTACGGGTTGAGCGTGTACGTGCGGGCCTGGCTGCCGAAGGCGATTTCGCCAAGGTCGCTCATGAAGGCCTCTTCGAAGGCTTGCTCGCGTTCGCGCCGGGCCTTCTCGTAGAGAAAGCCGCGAAGCTGCTTCATCGCTTGCTCGCGGTTCTGGAGCTGGGAGCGTTCGTTCTCGCAGCGAACGACAAAGCCGGTCGGAATGTGGCGAATGCGCACGGCGGAGTTCGTTCGGTTGACGTGCTGACCGCCGGCGCCGCCGGCGCGCATGACGGTGAACTCGATGTCCTCGTCGCGAATCTCCACCTCGATCGTGTCGTCGAGGTCCGGCACGACGTTGACGCCGGCAAAGCTCGTTTCGCGCCGGCCGCTGAAGCGGGACACGCGAATCAGCCTGTGCACGCCGTTTTCGGCGCGAAGGAAGCCGTATGCGTTTGGCCCCTTCACCAAGAACGACGCGCTCGCGATGCCGACGACTTCGCCAGGGTTGCGCTCGAGCATGTCGACTTTGAAGCCCTTGGCCGTGCACCAGCGGGTGTACATGCGCACCAGCATCTCGGCCCAGTCTTGGGCGTCCGTACCACCGGCCCCGGAGTTGATGCTCACAATGCAGTCGTTGTCGTCGTCGTCCGTGAGCATTCGGCGAAGCTCAAGGCCACGGACGCCCTCGGCGAGTTCGGGCACCTGTTCGAGGAGCTCGTCGAGGTCCTCGCCCTCGGCCATGTCGAGCAGCTCCAGCAGGCCCTTCACGTCGCTCTCGATCCGCGTAAAGGTTTTGACCGTTTCGTCCGCCTTTGCCCGCTTTCGCATGAGCTTCTCGGCTTCCTTTGGGTCGTCCCAGAAGCCTTCCCGGCTGCTGAGGTTGGTCAGTCGGTCGACTTCGTGCGCAAGTCCCGGAACGTCAAAGATACCTCCCCAGCGCCTCGAGGCGCTGCGCGAGGTCGACAAGGGTTGTGCGACTCTCACCACTGGTGGACATAGGAGGCCTGCTACCGCGCCCGGGGCGTTCGGTCAACGCGCAGCGCCTCAGCGGCGGAGCTGGACTTCTGTCCCGGAGATCGCGGCGCCCTGGTAGACGCGCAGAATGCAGCGCTCGACGTCGTCGCCAAGCTCGGGCGTGGTGGAGCGCACGCGGACAACGCGATCGCCTTCGATGCGAAAGCGAACCCGAACGGCGCTCACGGCGTCGGGAACGCAGGCGAGGGCGCGGGTCTGGGCGGCCTGTGGGTTGAGGTCGCGCGGCGGGGCGCTCATCGCCGTGGACGGCGCCTGGGTTTCGGCTGCGGGCGCCGCGGGCGCTGAAGCGCTCAAGCCGCGCGTGACGCCGAAGCCGCCCGTTGCGGCCTCACCGTCGCCAGCGGTTCGCTCGTCCGTCTGTTCCCTCGGCGCTTCCGCAAGCACACTGCCCGGCGCCCCGGCGCCCCGGCGTGCCGGCGCCGCGCCGGGGCGCGCCCGTCGGCGGGAACGCTTGGTTGGAGTTCCCGAGAGCCCAGCGATCAGGCTGTCATCGGCCTCGGCGCGCGGCCGCCGGACTTCGTTTTCCGCGGCGCCGGCCGCAGAAGCGCCCTGGGCGATCGAGGATGCCTCGGCTGCGCCCTCCGCCTCGTCGGCGAAATCGAGTCCGTACACCGCATCGCTGGCCGCTTGCGCTTCTTCCGGTTCAGGTTCTGGTGCTTCGAGCGCCGCGGCAGGCGGGGCCGGCGCCGCCGACGAGGTGGGGGCGGGAGCGCCCGGCAGTGCGTCCTGTACCGCCTCGTAGGACGCCACTTCGGCGCTCGGCGCTTGGTCCGCGAGAAAAAGACCGCCTGTGGCGACGAGGCTAATGGCGGCGGCGGCGGCCACCACGAGGGTCGTGGGAAACCTTCGGCGCAGGGGCACAACCTTCGCGGGTTGAGCTTCGGCGGCCGCCCCGACGTTTGCGCCGTCTTCATCCTTAAGCCACGCGGCGAGGCCGGCTTCGTCGAGCGGCTCGAGTTCGCGGTCCAGGTTCGCCATCACGCCGGCGACGAAGCCTTCGTCCGCCGGGCCTTCGGTACGAAGGCCCCGTAG
>JBCCRV010000180.1:0-11373 GCA_039201085.1 Myxococcota bacterium
CGCATCCCTCGGCGGAAAAGCGGGGCGTCTGGACTTTCAAAAGCTGCTCTTTCTTTACTGTCAGCAATCTTCGCAGCCGTCTTACGAGTTCGTTCCGTACAAGTACGGCGCGTTTTCATTCACGAGCTACGCCGATTGTCGGAAGCTGGTCGACCGGGGATTCCTGGAAGGGCCGGACGCCCATTGGAAGCTGACATCGGCTGGGGAGAGTGTGGTTGGCGCGAACTTGGATATGGAGCTCGATGCGTTCCTTCGAGGCTACCGACTTCGAGGCGATGCGCTCGTGGCGGACACCTACCGGCGCTTCCCGTACTTTGCGACTCGAAGCGAAATCGCCGCACGCGTTCTCAAAGGGGATGCTTCGGCACTATCGAGAATCGAGGCAGTCGCGCCGTCCAAAGTTCGTGGCGCGGTGTTCACTATCGGGTACGAAGGCAAGACCCTGGAGGGCTACCTCAACCAGCTTCTCAAGGCTGGAGCCACCGTCCTTTGCGACGTGCGCCGAAACCCACTGAGTCGAAAATATGGGTTTTCGAAGCGAGCTCTGGCGGGGGCCTGCGAGAACGTCGGCATTCGCTACGAGCACCTGCCCGAACTGGGCATCGCTTCCGCCAAGCGAAAGGGCCTTCAGACCCGCGCGGACTACCGACAGCTCTTCGCCGAGTACGAGCGAGACACGCTGCCAAACCAGGAGGATGCGCTAACACGCATCGGCGCGTGGGTTGAGGCCGACGAGGCGGTGGCCTTGACCTGCTATGAGCTCGATTCGGTCGACTGCCACCGCCGATGCGTATCGGACGCGATGGCGCAGCGTGGAGTCGCCGTAACCCATTTGTGATTGAGGGAAACGATGGGCGAACGAGAACGAATCCTCATCACGGTGAAGACCTACCCCACCTTGTCGACGAAGTACGGCGAGACGGTCTGCACCGCGGGGATTCGCCCAGACGGTAGCTGGGTGCGGCTCTATCCCGTGCCTTTTCGGCGCCTCGACCAGAAGCAGCAATACAACAAGTACGACTGGCTCGAGTGCCGCATCATCAAGCATACGCAGAGGGATCGACGACCGGAGTCATTTCGACCTCTCGATGATGCGGAGCTGGTGGCCGTGGAAAAGATGGACACCGGAAAGAAGCGCGATTGGCGTGCGAGGCGCGAACTCGTGTTGGAGAAGGGGAAGGTCTACGACTCGCTCGACGAGCTCATCGCGGGATCCAGCGACAACAAGCTCTCCCTCGGAACGTTCCGGCCGACGACCGTCGACGAGTTCATCATTGAGGAAGACGAGCGAGAGTGGGACGAAACCAAGCTCGCGAAGATGCGCCAGGGACTCGACCAGTTCGAGCTCTTCTCCGACAACGAGTGGCGTGAAACCTTCAAGGTCGTGAAGAAACTGCCCTACAAGTTCTCGTATCGCTTCACTGACGTGAACGGGCGCGAGAGCACGCTCCAGGTGCTCGATTGGGAGCTTGGAGCGCTCTACTGGAACTGCCTACGAGACGCCGAGGGCGACGAAGAAACGGCGCTCGCCAAGGTCCGGCAGAAGTACTTCGACGAGTTCACGAACAAAGATCTCCATTTCTTCATGGGGACGACCCTGGCTTGGCACTTTCGGGCCCCGAATCCGTGGCAGATCATCGGCGTCTTCTACCCGCCGCGACGGCCGCAGATCGAGTTGTTCTGACGCCAGGGCCTTAGAAGTCGCCGGAAAAACGGACTGTGCTCGTCCGAAAGACGCGCCCCTTCTCGAAGGAAGGTTGGGGGCATGTTCCCCGGTGTTCGGTCGGTGGGTGCTGGCGACGGAAGTTACCGCATAGCGATAGCGCACGACGTCGGCGAATCGATCGACTTGGAATCCGATGCGAAATGCGAGCTTGTCTGCATCGCAATCAGAGACCTTCCGTCGCCATCGCAGCTCTTAGCGCCTGCAGCTCGTCGTGTTTGGCTTGAGAACGGGGCGCGGTCTGGAGCAGGTTGTCACAACGGGCCAGCAAGAGAATGTATAACCATTGACTGAGGCGTACGGACAGCTCTGTTTGTGTGTCGTGTTCTTGGTAAACGGACGATAAAATCGGATCTTCAGTCGATGTTCGACAGTCGAGCGACCAACGCTCCGGAATACTTGGGGATACCGTTTGGTGAGCTGTGATTTGTGCGCTTCGAGTTGGCCACCGTGACGGGTCTATTGGAAGTGCCTCAAGGTCACCAGCACTCGTGACCGAGATTCCACGATGGCCCACGCGCCCAACGATGCGAATGAGTTGTGATGTTCGACGTCGATCGGGTGGTGCAACGGCTGGGCACTCGGGTCGCACGCGCATTCGGCCTTCTAAGTCAGCCATGATCAACCGCGACTTCGTCCTCGGACTGTGATCGATGACCCAGCCGGTTCCGCGTTCGGATCGCAATCCCGATAGCACCGATGTGGTTTCTCTCGGGTTGTCGGTGGTCGCTTTCCCGTCCGAAGCACGTATTGCCTTCTTTCCTGAAGACAGGGACACAACGAAACGGCTTCCATCGGCTAGGGCTTGGTGGGGGATATCAACGCCTTGACTCCAGGACCACGCGCGCCTCCCATTGAAGCTCCAGCCTTGTAGCACGAGCTCATAGTCATCTGCGTGCAGTGGAAAACTAGTCCTTCCAACGGCGACTGCGGCCAGGAGAGTTGTCGGATTCGCGGCTGCTCGCATGACTGGCGCACCCACGAATAGGCGATTGACGAGGCGCTTGTCGGATGCTGACCAGCATTCGACATGATGCCCGCGTGGTACTGCGATCAGCTCGGGAGTCGGAGTGGAAATCACCGAATCACCGCCAGGTCGAGCTCACTGAAGTCTTGTACGTCGCTGGCATCGACGGATTCTTCGCACCGGAGCAGTTTGGTTTGTAGCTTGAGACCGGCGATTGGAACGGGTTTGACCGACGACGGCATGCTCGAGGCTATCTCTAGATTTCTATAGCGCAAGCAGTGCGATTCGACTTCGCCGAGCCTGAGTTGCTCGTATCGGCGACTCGGCTACCATCTGGGTGACGGCACAGGCGCACCCGGTCGCCTCGAGCGGCGCAGGTTGGTCCAGTCGCTCGGTGTCCGTTGGTTATGTGAAGATCGTTTCTGCCGGGAGGCAGCAAGTGCGTCTTGTATCTACAGGCTTACGAGCTGGCAGGGAACCCGAGGCAGCACCGTCCACGTCGATACGCTCGTAGTCTCGCCCATCGGCCGGGACACGCGGCATCGAATCCCTGACGTGGCTCAAAGCCGTGGTAGATCGGCTCGCTAGCGACGTACTCCGACCCTGCGAGGTCACGAGCGTTCACGACGATATCGCCGAGAATATCGTTGTGGCCGATAGTGTACCCATTCGTTATCCAGCCATCCTCGACGTAGGCGTCGGCTTGGGCGCAGCCCTGGACGTTGCACCTCCTCGACGAGAGTGGCGGCTAAGTCGCGAACAATCGGGCCTTCCAGTTCTGGGACCTCGCGTTTGTTCACTATCTTGAGGCCTCGCGCGGAGGGCGCGGCGAACTTGGGATTGCGCGCCATGATGCGGAGCAGCCCGGGCGCAGACGCGTGCGCCCCGGGGTCGGCTCCGGTTGGCCGCCTATCCGCTGAAATCCATTGCGCAGAGTCCTATTCCGAAGGGGTTCGTCCCCTCTCAGAAATCGCGCAAGGCGAAGAGTTTTCCTCTATACAGATGAAGACACCTTGTTGTTGAAATGTCGCGAGGTGGCACTCGGCGCACGTGTTCTATGGGGCTTCCTCGCGCGCGACGGAATGCGCTACGGAGAAGCTGCACTTCTGGACTGGGTCGACCCCGACTTGAAGAAGGGAGTCGTGAACCTCGACAGGAACAAGACCGACGATCCCCGGTCGTGGGCTCTTTCGGACGGCGTGACCAAAGCACTCGCGGCGTGGCGCGAGGTTCAGCGTGAAGAGTTTGAGTGCGAACCGCCGCGGTTGGTCTTTCCGTCGGTGCTGAAGGACGAAACACACGCTGCGAAGGAGTTTAGGGCCCACTTGCGACGGGCGGGCGTTTCGAGGAGCGAGTTGTTCGTCACGGACGATCACCGACTTGCGATTCGAGCTCACGATTTGCGCGGGACGTTCGTCACGCTTGCATCGGGCAAGACCGAAACGTGGGTGGCGGACCGGACTGGGCATCGGTCGAGCAAGATGATCAACGAGTACCGGCAGAGGGCCCGCCGGGCGGACGAGTTGAACCTCGGACCGCTGGCTGCTCTCAACCTGGCGATTTCTGAACTGGCCGATATCGTCAGTGAATCGTCAGGCGAGGATGCGCTAGCAACGCCCACAGCACACCTATCGTCCGAAAATGATTCGGAAAGCCGAGGCCCACCCCCAACTAAACCCGCGCGACTTAAAATCGCCCGGACGCAAGTCTTTGCGGGTTCGACCCCCGCTCCCGGCACCCAACGACTAGGTCCATTAGCCGGTTTTTTAGACACCCCCGCGTATCGGCCGTCGCTGCGCGCCGGATCGGTTCGCGCGTCGGTCAGCTGCTCTGCCTCGCGAAGTGCTGCTCGATCGTTTCGGACCGCAAAAGGTACGCCGAGAGCGCCACGTACGCCGCGTACTCCACCGCCATGGGGATGAAACGAGTCGGGCCACTTCCGAACGCGTCGAAGTCTACGGTTTCGATGAAGCAGAGGGTAGCCAGAACCGCGTACATAACGATGGTGGCGAAGGGCGTGGGGAACCATCGGAGCCAGTAGCCAACGGAGAAGATCGTGCCGGTGGTAAAGAGCGCGAGAAAGTGCAAGAACTGCATGCCCGGGGGAAACCGCGGGTTGGAGAGACCCAGCGATATCTTTGGTGAAACGTACTCCAAGAGCCCTAACGCGCCCCAGACGAGAAGGACCGCGGATAGCAGCCAGAGCGCGTAGGGAAAGAGACGTCCAAGCACGCGATTTCAGAGTCCTTCGAGGCCGGCAAGTGCGCACGCGAGGTCTTGGTCGAGCGTGCGGCCACCGACCCCGATGGCCCCAACGAGGGCACCGTCGACGACCACCGGAAGCCCTCCGGCGATGAGCGCCATGCGCGGCAGGTTCGGCAGGGTGCTGCGCAACGCGTCGCTGTCCCGGACGGCGTCGAAGAGGTCGCCGCTCCCGACGCCAAGGAGTGCGGTGAATGCCTTGTGCTGCGCTGCGGTGACGCTGGCAACGGGAGAGCCGTCCATGCGGCGGAACGACTTCAGGATGCCCGAGTCGTCGACCACCGCAACGACCTGTGGGACGCCGAGGCGGTGGGCTTCGCGGATGGCGGCTTCGGTGATGCGCGCGGCAGCGTCGTCGGTGAGCGATGGCCGGAGCGTAACGTTGGACATGCGGGTTTCCTTCGCGTGAGTGGTTGGTTGAGCCGCGCTGAGTCTGCCGCCATGGTTGGCGGGTGTCGTCGCCCACCGCGCCAGCTATACGAACCGAACGCGCCAGCGGGTTCGTGAATGTTCCCCGCGGCCTCTTCGTGGCACTCGCCGAGGGGGGCGCGGATCTTGAGGCCGATGTGCGGGCGGCGGGCATTGATCCCCGAGTGCTCAAAGAGCGGGAGGCCGTGATCGAGCGGCACGCTTACGAGCGGTTCCTCGACGTCGTACTCGACCCGCTTCGAGGTGCGAGCGTCGGGGTTCGGGTGGGGGCTCGCCTGCGGCTTGAGCTCTTCGGTACGCTGGGTTTGGTGATGCTCTCGGCGCCGACCTACCAAGCGGCCCTTGCGCGGTGCGCGCGCTACAAGGCGTTGCTTTCGGACCTGCGGGTAGACGTCGAGCGGGGGGTGACGAACGCGACGATCGAAGTGTCGACGTTCGGTGGTCGGACCGACGACCCGCACGCACCGGCGCGGATCGAGGCGGAGATCGGACTCTTCGTGCAGGTCGGACGACGGCTGGTGGCGCCTGCGGTGCGCTTCATTTGTGTGCATCTGAGGCGGCCGGCGCCTTCCCATCAAGCGAAGGCCGAGTTTGCAGAGGTGCTTCGATGCCCAATTCGCTTCGCCAGCGAGCGAGATGCACTCGTGCTTGCCAGCGTCGACCTTGACCGACCACTGCTCAGCGCCGATCCAGAGGCCTACCCCTTGCTCGCTGCGTGTGCAGAACGCCGGCTGGACGCCGACGAGCGCGAGCTTGTTGGCAGGGTGCGCCGCGCCGCCGAGTCCCTTCTTCCCGAGGGGGCGCCTGCACTCACTGACGTCGCCTCGCACCTCCACGTGGCGCCGCGAACGCTACAGCGCCGCCTGCGAGAACAGGGTACGAGCTTTACCGCATTGCTCGAGCACACGCGCAAGGAGTTGGCCCGGCACTATGTGGGGAACACCGAACTCGATCTCATCGACGTTTCGTACCTCCTGGGCTTCTCACACCTGAATAGCTTCCGCCGCGCGTTCCGGCGGTGGAATGGCATGACTCCGGCGGCCTACCGGCTCGGGCCTTGAATGGTCGATGCAGCGACGGGGAACGAACATGCCCTTCGTCTTTCCCTTCCCGTCGATGGGAAGATGCTGCATTTTCACAGCATCGTTGACGAGCGTCCCACCTGCCGTGTCCTGTGTTTTGCCCTCACGTTCATTGGGTTCGTCGCATGTGGGGGCGCCGCGTACCGGCTCGACGATGCGCCGCGGGTGACGACGGCGGTTTCGATCGATGCGCCTGCGGGGTGCGCCCTCCAGGCTCGGTTGCGCGAAGCCCTCGGCGACCACATGGGTTCGGTGTCCTTCGATGTACGCGCCGAAGGGCAGGTTCAAATGCGCGTTCAGCTATCACAGTCTTCTGAGGGCTGGGCCGCTTCGATTCGAACGACCTCCGCGTCGGGAGAGCTGCTCGGCATTCGGGAGCTGACCCTTCCGGCGGACTCGTGCGAGGATGCAGGTGAAGCACTCGCCTTTGTGGCCGAGCTGGTGGTTGACACGCCGGCGGTGGCCGCGGCGGTGGAAGCGGCGGAGGAAGCACCCGCGCGCCCCGGGCCGCGCGTTTACCTCGGAGCCGCCGCGTCGGGTGCTCTCGGCCGCTCGCCCTCGCCCTCAGCGAGTTTGGGTGTTTTTACGAGCGCCTCGTGGCGTGCCTTCGAGCTTCGCTTCGGCGCCTTCGGACTCCTACCGGGGTCCGAAGGCGGTCTGCGCCGCGTTCGCATCGGCGGCGCGGAGTTGCGGGGTGAGGCGTGCCCCGCGTTCAGTGTGGGGACCGGCCGCTTCGCCTTCTGCGGCGGGCTGGCGGGCGGTCTACTGCGAGCCGAGGGCTCGGGCTTTGTGCAGGATCGCAGCTCGCTCGGCGGGCATCTCGACGCCACCCTCGCCTTTCGTCCCTCGATTCGGTGGCGACGCTTGCTGCTCGGTCTCGACGCGCTCTTCGGCGTGGCGTTGCTTCGCCCGCGCTTCGCCTTCGTCCAAGCCGGCGAAACGCAGGTGTTTTTTGAGTCGGACCGCGTTTGGGGCGGCTTCGGGCTCAGCGTGGGCCTTCGGCTACGCTAAAATTATTGGCGAGCGATCATAATCGGCGGGGCTTGGGGGCACTCTAGGCTGTGCAGGCGCTGCCGAAGACCGATCACGCGTCCATGCGGGCGATCTATGAGCAGCACGTGGACCACGTGTGGCGCACGGTGGCCTTTCTTGGGGTGGCGACTTCCGAGGTGCCCGATGTTTGCCAGGAGGTATTTTTGACCGTGCACCGCAAGCTCGCGAGCTTCGAAGGGCGCTCAAGCCTGCGCACCTGGATCTACGGGATCACCACGCGCACCGTCGCTGCCCATCGCCGGCGCGCGTACACGCGGCGGGAGCGCCCACACGCGGAGGTGCCGGACTCAAACGTCGCACCGCCGCAAGAAGATCACCTGCTGGCGCAGGAGCGGGTGCGGCGTTTGGAAGACGCCCTGAACAAACTGGATGAGCGGCAGCGGGAGGTCTTCGTGCTCTACGAACTTCAAGAAATGAAGATGGGCGAGGTGGCGGCGGCCCTCGCAATTCCCCAGCAGACCGCGTACTCGCGCCTCCACGCCGCGCGAAAGGCCCTTCGGTCGATCTTTCGCGGAGGTGAGCACTCATGAACGACGATCCACTACGGCTCTCGGAAGGCGAGGGCGAGCTCGCCGACGCCCTTCGGGCAGCCCGCGAGGTAGGGCCAACGGAGGAGCAGCGGGCCGCCGTAGCGGCCGGTCTGCCCTTCCTCGTCGCACCGCCGCCGGCGCCCGGTGCGCCGCCAGCGCCGACGGCCTCGGGGGCCGCGGCAACGTCCGCGTACCTCAAGGTGGCGGCGGTGCTCCTGGCGGCCGGCGGCGCGACGATTTGGTGGCGCATGGCCGACGTCGGCGAGCCGGCGCTCGCGGCCCAAGAAACGCCCGTTGAGACAAGGGAGATGCCCGAAGGGCGGTCCGCTGGGCCGGCAGCCGAGCTTGAGCGCGAGCTGGCGGAGCCTGTGCCCGACCGCCTGCCCGAACGGCGGTCCACGTCGGCCCCGTCGGCGGACGAACCATCCCGACGGTCCCGCCCGCGCCGCCCGCGTTCCGCGCGCGCCGCGGGTTCGGTCGTTCCGCCCGGTGCAGGTTCGGCGGCCCGATCGAACGAACCCGCCGAAGCGGCCGAAGCGGCCGACGACACGCCGGACGGACCGAACGAGCTTGAGCTGCTCTCGTCGGCCCGGCGCCACCTTCGCTCTGCTCCCGCGCGGGCCCTTTCCTTCGCGAACCAGCACCGCAGCGCATTTGCGTCTGGGGCGTACGCAGAGGAGCGTGAAGTGCTCGCCATCGACGCCCTCGCCCGCCTGGGCCGGCGCGCTGAGGCGGAGCGGCGGGCTGCGCGCTTCGAGCGTCGCTGGCCCGCGTCCGTTCATGGGGCCCGAATATCCGCCATACTCCAGCCGTGAGCTCCGCGACTCGCAGCCGTATGCACGCTCTTGCGTCTGTGCTTTTTGCGCTGGCGGGCTGCGCCGATGTACGGATCGTCGGCGAGCTCGCCGCCGAGGATTCGGTCCGTGTGGTGCCCGGCGCCGATGCGCGGGTGATCGGCAGCGCCCTAGACGACGACGGGAACCTCTACATCGTCGGTCGCTTTAGCGGCGAGTTGGGCGTTGACGAAGCGCTCCTCCGGGCACCGGAAAACGGCGCCGCCTTCGTGATGAGCTTCTCGCCCGACGGCGATCATCGCTGGTCGCAGGCTTGGTTCTCCACCAACTTCGCGGTCGCTTCGGACGTGTGGGTGGTCGGCGAGCGGGTGCTGGTGGCGGGACACGTAAGCGGTTCCACGGATGCGCCGATCCCGTTCGACGCTGGCCGGCGCCAGAGCGCGGTCACGTTTGTGTTTTCCCGCAGGGACGGCACGCCCATCGAAGCGACCTTCGTTGCCCGCAGCGCCTCGGGCAACGTGCAGACAAAAGCCATCGTTGAGCGCGAGGGTCGCGAGGTGCTGGTTGGCCACTACGTGGGCCAGACCGATTTAGGCGGCGGCGCGCTGCCGCGAACGCCCGTCAACGTCGATAACGCGTTCGTGGCGTTCTTCGCCAACGGTAGCCATCGCTGGTCGACGGCCATCGAGGGCGCAAACGTGCAGCTTGAACGCGCCGTGCTCGGTCCGACGGACGTCGTCGTGGCGGGGGGCTGGTTCAACCGCGGCGCCCTCTTTGGAGCGGCGGACGCGCGCGGACGAGACGCGTTCATGGTGCGGGTGAACGAAGGGGGCGTGCAGCGAGCGTGGGTGTTCGCGTCGGACGGCGACGATGAAGTGGGCGGCGTCGCCATTCGTTCGGAAGGCGGCGAAGTCGTCGTCGGGTTTTCCGAGGGCGAGCTTAGCGTGGGCGATCGGCGCTTCGCCGGGCTTGGCGGAATGGATGGGTTTGTGCTCGCGATCGACGAAGCGGGCGCTGTCGAATGGGCGCGCATGCTGGGCAGCTCTGCCAACGACCAAGTAAGCGGCGTCGCCATCGACCGCGACGATGGAACGGTGATCGTTGCGGGTACGTTTGAGGGTACGCTTGCTTTCGCGGACGAGACCTTCGAGGCGCTCGGCGAAGCGGACGTTTTTCTGGCGGCTTTTGGACCGTCGGGCGAGGAGCTGTGGGCGCGCCGCTTTGGCGGTGCGGGGCCCGATTCGGTGGGCGGGCTCGAGCTTGCGCCTGACGAAGTTGTGCTTGGACTTTCGATCGACGGCGAGGTGCCCGGCGCCGAGGGGATCACTTCTGGACCGATCAGTGTGGTGCGTGTCGCACGGTAGTCGGTTCGTCCAGCGGCGGTCTTGTCGTGCGCTTGGATTGGAGATTGGAACGGTGCGTTTGCGTGGGTGGATGACGGCTGCGGTGTGGCTGATGGCCGCCTGCGGTCAGCTAGGCTTTGACGCAGCAGCCCGCGACGGAGGTGTTGACGCAAGGAGCAACGACGCGCGCGTCGACGACGCTCCAATCGCGGACACGGACAGGCCCGACGAGCTTGCGCCGCCTTCGCGCGTCGGCACGCCACCCCTTGAAGCATCGAGCGCGATCCAGGTCGTCGACGCCCTTTCTGGCCCCGACGGCGCGCGTTACGTCTTGGGGCACTTTGAGGGAGCGTTGCGCATCGGCAGCGTCGACCACGGAAACGAAGGGGCACCTCGCTCGGTCTTTGTGCTGGCGCTCGGTGAAGCGGGCGAGCTGCGCTGGTCTCAGGCGTGGAGGGCGACGCGCTTCAGCGTGGCGACATCCTTGGCGCTGGTCGATGGCG
Source organism: Myxococcota bacterium (assembly GCA_039201085.1). GTDB lineage: Bacteria > Myxococcota_A > Polyangia > Polyangiales > Houyiibacteriaceae > JBCCRV01. The sequence continues at coordinate 10,687 of JBCCRV010000180.1, forward strand.
TGCTTGAAATCGGCGGTCACCTCGCGGGCGCAACCACCACTCCGTTCGTTCTGCAGGACCGCATGCGTCAACGCGGCGTGGTCGTCCGGCTGAGCGTGGTGTCCGGTGAGCCCGTCGGTGAACCGGAAGAGTTCATCAGTTTCCGTGGCAACGCACAGCTCAAGGCTGTGCTCTCCACCTCGTCGCTTCGGGTGCTTGTCGGTCACTATGTCGGGAACGTGGACTTCGGCTTCGGTCCGCTGGGCGCGACGCCGGCAAACGTCGACCACGGCTCCCTCGCCGTCTTCGGCGGTGGAGCGCTTCAATGGGGCGCACGCCACGGGGGCGCGAACGTGCAATTCGAGGCCGCAGCCGTCCACGAGACATCGCTCGTGGTCGGCGGATCCTACGTCGATGGACAGGTGGAAGGACTGCCCACGGCCATGGGGCTCGATGGCCTCGTGGTCGTGCACGCCACCTCCGGCGAGCTGCGCTACCGTCTTGCGCTCCAATCGGCGGGCCGCGATGAGGTAAGAGCCGTGGCAATGACGGCCAGTGGCCCCGCGATCGGATTGATGACGGACGGTGAGCCACGCTTGTTCGGTCCGGAGAACAGCGTGGCTCACCGTCCGTCATCAATCCGATCGCGGGGCCACTGGCCGTCATTGCCACGGCTCTTACCTCATCGCGGCCCGCCGATTGGAGCGC
>JBCCRV010000181.1:0-11370 GCA_039201085.1 Myxococcota bacterium
GAAAAGCATCTGGGGCGGCTTCCTCGTGCACTCGCTCGTCGCCGTGTCGATGGACGTCGCCTCGCTCCTGCAAACCCGCGGCCTGCCGAGCACCTTCTTGCCGGTCCTCGACGCCGTTCAGTAGCTGCCTAACTCCCATGCTGACCAGGACGGATCGTCGATGATGGGGCAGGCTGAGAACCCGTGGAGCACGCTCCACGACGCAACGCTTCTCAAGGTCATCGTGGACTGGAAGGGCGGTGATGCGACCTTGGTGTTCGCCGTGGGCTCCGCTGCCGACGTCGTGAAGGTCGTTGCCAACGCCTTCGTGGCGCTAGAAGTCCCGCGGTACGAACCCTGGGGGCCCAGCGTATCGGTCAACCGGATCAGCGGTCCGCTTGTCACGCAAGACGATCGACACCGGATAGAACTCGAGATGCAGTCTGGCGATGTGCTTGCCCTCGAAGCATCTCGGATTCGTCTTCGCGGGGCCTGAGGCACGCTTCTTGACCACACATCTTCGCGCCGGCGACGCGTTTGCACGGCGGCGGCGGCGAAGAAGGGCGTCAGTGCTCGGCCACAAGGCGTTCGATTCGCTCCCGATGGGCCGAGTTTGGCCAGCGGCGAAGAAAGCGCGCGGCGCGGTTGCGCGCCCGCGCTTGGGCGCCGGAGGCGGAGAGTGCGCCGATCGCGATCGCTTCTCGCTCTTGCGCAAGTTGACTGTTCGGGAAATGACGCGCGTGGCGACGGGTGAGCCGCAGGGCGCGTGGGGGAGCGCTCTGTTCGAAGCTGCGAGCTTCACGCAGCCAGCGGAGTTCGTTCTGCGGATCCGGCGAAACTGGCCGGGTCGTCATCGCGGGTGCTTCCGGAACTGGCTCGCGCGCTTCCACCGCCGGCGGCAGCGCGGGCGAGGGCGGTTCTGGGGCAGCCACCGGCGCGACGGCCAGCTCGCGGGGCGGCGGCGGTTGCGCAGGTTCGGAGCCGTCGTTTGCCACCCAAAACACGAGACCGATGGCCGCTGCAATCGCCAGAGCGGCCCCGCCCGCCGCGGGCGCGCCCAACCCACCGCCCGTTGGCGGCGGCGCGGGTAGTCGTTCGGCCACGCGCGCAAGGGTCCCATCATTCGGCGCGTCGCTGCGTGCTGCTTCGACCCAGCCCTCGAGAACATCGTCGATGGCGTCCCGTTCGTTCATCGCTCCTCCATCGTATCTTGAACCGCCGCTCGCAGCGCCTCCCGCGCTCGCTCGAGACGGTAGTAGGCCGTGGGTAGCGCGCATCCGAGGGCTTCCGCGACGTCCTTGATCGGAATCTCTTCGACCACGTGCATCACGAAAACCATGCGCTGTTCCGCTTTGAGCGTGTCGAGGGCGCGAAGCATCCGGTGGCGTGCTTCCTCGAGCTCGATGCGCGCATGGGCGCTCGGGGACTCGGTGCTTTCTGGAGGCACCGCCATCGGCAACTCGCGGGCGCGCCTTCGTCCTCGTTTGCGCCGTACGTCCGCTGCGACCCTCGTCGCGATCGCTCCGATCCACGCTCGATGCGACGAGTTGGGGCGTACCTGGGAGCGTTTGCGGTGCACGACCAAAAACACCTCCTGAAGCGCATCCTCGAGATCGGCTTCCGGCACCCCTAGATAGCGAAGGAGGCGCCATGCGTACGTACCAAAGTCGGCGAACATCTTCGCGACAAAGGATTCGTCTTTGCTGGGTGCGACCACTGGAGGAGAACCGTCCGAGTTCGGGGATTTTCTAAGTTGCCCCTAAATTAGAACTAACGTCCGACCCGGACGGAAAGCCCCGCAAGCAGTTCAAGCGCGACCGGCGACGCGCGAAACAGCTGCTCCGAACCACCGGGCTCTACCACCACCGCTCGGACTCGGCGTGTAGCGACGAGAAGGCGTGGATAGGCGAAGACTCGGAGCGGGCCCACGAGGGCTACGTCCCAGCGCGCGCCGACTCCGACGAGCAGGTAGTCACCGCGCGTGCGCCGGGCGACGTTGAATCCGAAGCCGCGTCCGTAGGCTCGTCGCCAATGGGCCTCTAGACAACCATCGAAGCTCCAGCGCTTCGCGCGACCGAGGCATGCGGCCCCACCAGCGCCGGCGAGCACGAGATCGGCGCCCCCATCATCGGCCCGGACCGTCGAACGGTGGGTCACAAAGGCGGACGCTCGAATCGACGCCCAGCCGATGCGAACGCCGCCCGCGAGTGCAAACGCTGCCGATGGATTGGGCGTCATGCCGGCGCTTATTCCTGCGCCGAGATCGATCTCACCCCAGATGGGACGGCTGCGCTCAAGAGCTGGAAGGCGAATGGGAGTGGAGGAAGGGGGCGCAGGCGCTTCGCTTGCCCGCTCCGGTTCGGGCGCAAGCGGCTCTTGCACTTCTTCCGCCGCGACCTCGGCGCGGGGGACATCCAGCACCAGCGCCAGCACCAGCGATAGGGGCTCGGCCAGGGCGGCGCACCCCCGAGCGCTTCGGACTTCGCGATCGCCAACCCGTTCGCCGTCGCGGCGATTGACTTCGAAGCGCGCGACCCGCTCGTCGTCTTCACGCGCAAAGCGTCCGTTCACGATGAGGTCGGCTTCCTCCGCTCGCGTGAAGACCGTCCGAGCAAGCGCGGTTTCCACCCCATTCATCAATGCGGACGCAGGAGGACATTCGGGCGAGTCGTCCTCCCACTGAAGGTGGGCAGTGGCGAACTGGGCCGCAGCGATTGCGCTAAAGTGCACGCACGCCGTGCATGTCAAGAGCCACCGAATGAACACTGCCCGAAGCATGCCGCAGGCGGATTTCTTTCGCATCGTTTTAGAAAAGGGCCCGCCCGAAGCGGTACTCCTCCGATGGAAGCTTCGATGAAACGAATCTGTTGTCTTGTCCTCGTGTGGTCCGCATGTGGGGGCGACATGATCGTGGGCGAGCGGTTGGACGCCGGCGGGCCGCCGCCCGTATCCGTATCCGACCAGTGCGGAAACGGCCTCGACGACGACATGGACCTGCAGATCGACGAAGGCTGCTTTTGCCTCTTTGGAGAAGTTCAAGACTGTTTTCCGAACGGCAAGCTCGGCGCCTGCGGGCCCGGAACGATGACCTGCAACATCGAGGGCTCGCTCGAATGGGGACGCTGGAACGTCTGCGAAGCGGCGCCCGAACCGCAGGATGAGATCTGCGACGGAACCGTGGACGACGACTGCGACGGTGCCGTGGACGAAGGTTGCCCGTGCACGAACGGTGAAACACGCGCCTGTGGCGACGTCGACGTCGGTGCGTGTCAGCGGGGAACGCAAACCTGCCAAGAGGGAGTCTTCGGAAGCTGCGAAGGCGCGATCTTTCCAACGTCCGAAGTGTGCGACAACGGCATCGACGACGATTGCGACGGTACGGTGGATAACCCAAACGTTTGCGCATGCGTGCCTGCCCCAGAGCTCTGCGACAACGGCATCGACGATGACTGCGATGGCGTCGTGGACGAGCTGGCGTGCAGTTCCTGTGAGCCGCGGCCGGAAATCTGCGGCGATGGCATCGATCAGGACTGCAGCGGCGAAGACCTGGCGTGCGACGCGGATGCAGGCGCGCCGGACGCAGCCGTTCCCGATGTATGCGTGCCCCGCGGCTGCGATGGCCGTTGCGGCAGCGTCGACGATGGCTGCGGGGGCACGCTCTCATGCGGTCCATGCGACCTCGAGTGCGGCGATGGAACCCAGCCCGTACTCTTGGCGGACTTTCCGAGCGGTGCCGTCCTGAGCACGGGCGGCCGGTACGGGGATCGGCGCCCGCTCCGGCGGGTGGGTGACGAGGTGGTGGTCGAGCTGGAATACGCCGCTTCGGGTGCTCGCCTTGAGAAGCTCGCCGGGAGCGAGCTGATCCCGGCGACCCCCTTCGCACGCTTCGGCTTCAGCTACTTTGGAGACCATGGAAGCCCGTGGGTGCTCTTCGCGGACGACACGCGCACCGGGGACGTCTTCGCCATGAGGACGATCGACATTCGCACGGGGACCGCGTGGATCCCCGTGACGCCTGCCGAGCCGGCACGGCCGGGCCAACTCCTCGCCGATCCGTTCGTTTCCCCGGAGGGCGATCGCTTCCTTTGGTTCGAGAACCAGAGCGACGACGACATATCCGTCAACCCGACCTTCGCCCTCTTCGAGGTGGATGCATCAACCGGCGAACTCGGCCGCCAGCACGACTTCGGTACGACCTTGCCGTCGAGAGTGAGCTACCTCGGAGTGAGAAACGGTCGGCATCATTGGTACAACCGGACGGGCGATACGGTTAGGCACTACGCGGGCTCGTCCGCTCCCGATGCCGCCATGACGCAGGTCGGATCCCTTGGGCTTTCGGGGGATGGCACGTGCCGGTTTCGCGCGGTGGACCGGGACGACATGGCGTTCTATCTCCAAGCCACCTGCACCGGCGACCCGTGCGGCGGCGGATGCTCGGCAAAGCACTTCTACATCCTTCGCATGCCTTTCGCGGATGGATCGCTGCAGGTCCTCTGGGAACTGGATCTCGCCGAGTCGCGTGGAAGGGGACTTGTCGCGGGCCCCTACGTCGACGGAGGCGACGGCGTCTACTTCGCGCTCGATCACTTGGAGGTGGAGAGCTGCTCCGGGTCGAGCTGCAGGCTCCGACCGGCCGAACCCTACGGCATCGTCCGCGTATCGAAGACGCCGGGGGCAGTGGCGGGCGCCCTCGCGGGCAGCGCGCCCGCGGAGTTCGCCATCGGACGCAGCTGCATCGTGCAGCTCGGAGAGACCCGGGAATCGCTCGTGGGCTGGCCGCGTTGAGGCGGCAGGCGCTCGAGGCCCCGGTCCTTCTATCGCTTCGTTGAAATCGGAGGCGGAATGAGGGGCGCGAACGTTCCGCCGTCGTAAATCTGTGGCACGCTTCGAAGCGATGAGCCGCTGGGTCTTGCTGGTCTTACTGAGCGCGTGCACGGACGGCTTCACCGTTGGGCCGGCGGATGCAGGCACGGGAAGCGACGCGGCGGACGCGGGAAGCGACGCAGCGGATGCGTCCGAGGATGTGGGGCGCGATGACGTGGGGCGCGAAGACCTGGGCGCAGAAGGCGGGGCGGAGGACGCGGTTGCCGACGCGGTGGCCGAGCCCGACGGCGGCGTGTTCGATCCGGCCTGCCCGGCTCCTTGGTTGCTCTACGCGGTGCCGAGCACGCAGGAGGTTCGTCGTTACTCGCTCGCGCCGGATTCGGAAACGGCGTGCGCGGTGCTCGACGGCGGCGGCGCGCTCAGCGAAGGGATCTCCAGCGTGACGGTGGCCGCGGGCGCATTGGTCGTCGCGTCGCCCGCTGGCGTACAGGGCCTCGATCCGCAAAGCGATGCGGTCGTATGGAACCTGCCTCGGGAGGATGACTCGGCGGTCGCCGCGCGAACCGCCGTCGTCCGAATGGGCGCCGGCTTTCTCGTCGCGTGGACGCGGGACGACGTGCTTACCGGCGCGCTTCAGTACGTCACGCCCGAATCGGAAGCTCGGGACCTCCCCATCGACACGTTCTTCTACGATTTGGCCGCGGCGGACGAGCGCTCGTTCTGGGCGGCGCGCGATCCCGGTGAGCGCTCGCTGCGTGATCTCTCCGGTGCGCGCATTCGCGAGCGCCGAGCGCGCGTCGGCACGGAGCGGGTGCATGTGTTGGGCGAGCGTCTCGTGTCCCTTGCGGAGTTTTCGAGCCGCTTCGGCGTCGATGACCTGCGCGCCTCCGACGACGCCGCATCCGAAGAGTTTAACCCTGATGAATGCGAGCTCGTCGAGCTGGCGCTCGCTCACCCGCTCCTCGCCGATGGGTACATCGTGGGGTGCCGCCGAACGGGCACGACCAGAGGAAGGGTGGAAACACTTCAGGTGGTCCGTGAGCGCGGCGGGCGCCGGCTGCTTGCGGTCGTCGAAAGCACCGTCTGGGACGCTGAGATCTACGCGCCGGAGTGAGCCCGGGCCGAGCAGGCGCGCTTGGCGAAGCTACGCGCGATCGATGCGCTCGACGAGGATGGAAGCGTCTCCGGCACCCACCGATTCGATGGTGGCGTTCAAGTCGTGCGGAACGACGGACGCCGTCGCTTCGATGGCGCCGCAGGCCGATTCCAAGAAGCAGTAGAACGAGTGGAGCTCGTCCGGAAACCCCTCGATGGACCAGCGGCCGACGCGGTGATCGGACGTGGTGAAGACCGTGCGCACCGTGCCGATGCCGTCAAAGAGATAGTCGTGCAGCTTCGGAACGCGCTCGAACACCGCGCCCGTCGGGTCGCTGGTCAGACGCATCGCAGAGTTGATGAAGCCTCGAAGCATCGGCCGGGCGAGCAGCGCGATAAACGCGTGCCGTGAGATCGCCGTGTTGGCTTCGCTGCTTCCCACCGCGTCGCGAATGCGGTCGCCGAGCTCCATGTGCTGGGCAAAGGGGATCCAGCGAAGCACGTTGCGTGATTCAAAGACCTCCCGCGTGGGCTCGCTCAGCGCTTCGAGCACGCGCGCGGCCAACTCGGGCTCGTTTCGCCGAAGGTACGTCAGCAGGGCTTTGCCGCAGCCCAGTCGAACGCGCTCTGCCACGGGATCGGACTGTGCCATGACTGCGACAGCTTCTGTACCCTTTCGTATCGTTTGCTATCATCGCTCCAATCATGGAGGGCGCGGCACGCTCGATCAGTCTTCGGCCGTGGCGCCGTAGCGGGCCTCGATCGCGGCGTAGGCGGCTCGCACGCCCATCGCTTCGCCGCCCTTGGGCCGACCGGCGCGGGATCCCGAGTTGTAGGCCATCACGTCGACGTGGGCCCAGGGCTGGTCCGGACCGACGAAGCGCTGAAGGAAGAGCGCCGCCGTGATCGCGCCGCCGAAGCGCGTGCTGCTCGTGTTCGAAACGTCCGCCACCTGGCTGCTGAGGTGCCGGTTGTAGTCGGCGTGCAGGGGCATGCGCCAAAGGGCGTCGTATTCGTTTTGGCCGCCGGCGAGGATCTCCGTGGCAAGCAGTTCGTCGTTGCAGAAGAGCGCGGGCAGCTCGGTGCCCAGCGCCACGCGCGCGGCGCCCGTGAGCGTGGCGAAATCGAAGATGAAGTCCGGCGCTTCGTCGGCGGCGTCGGCCAGTGCGTCACACAGGATGAGCCGGCCTTCGGCGTCCGTGTTGCCGATTTCGACCGTGAGCCCCTTTCGCGTGGGCAGCACGTCGAGGGGACGAAAGGCGTTGCCGCCGATGGCGTTTTCCACGCAGGGCACGAGGAGGCGCAGGCGCACGGGAAGCTTGGCGTCCATGATCGCACCGGCGAGGGCGATCGCGTGCGCCGCGCCGCCCATGTCCTTCTTCATCGTCAGCATGGCGGACGCCGGCTTCAGGTCGAGGCCGCCGCTGTCGAAGATCACACCCTTGCCCACCAGCGTGACCTTCGGCGCGTCCGCGTCGCCCCAGCGAAGATCGACGTAGCAGGGCGCGTGCACGCTTGCGCGGCCCACGGCATGCACCATCGGGTAGTCGCGCTCGAGGGCCTTGCCCTTGATAATCGTGGTCTTTGCGCCGTAGCGATTGCCAACGGCCTTCGCCGCGTTGGCGAGGTCCGCTGGCACCAGATCGTTGGCGGGCGTGGTCACGAGATCGCGCACCAGGAACGTCGCTTCGGCGAGACGCAACACGCGCTCGGCGCGCGCGCCCTCGGCCATCACCAACTGCCGCGGCTTCTTGCGCGGCGCCTTGTACTTGTCGAAGGCGTACTGACCGAGGGCCCAGCCCAGGCTGAAGGCTTCGGCGGCGTCCCGGTCTTCGCAGAGCAAGCGGTAGCGACCCCTCGGCAAGGTGCGGGCGAGGGACGCAAAAGACCAGGGCGTCACGCGGTCGCCGGCGACGCAGAGCACGGCGGCGACGCTGCCGTCGCGGCCCGGCAGCGCAATGCTGTGGCCGGCCTTCGTTTCAAAGCCTCGGGCCTTGATAAAGCCGCGCTGTAGGGACGAGGCTTTGTTCTTCACGTGAATGCGCGCCGCCTTCGGCGAGAGCAGGTGAATGTCGACGGTGGTCTTCGTGGCGCGGGGCGCAAAAAACAGGCTGGCTTCCATGGCGCAGAGGCTGCCACGGCAGGGGCCGGCTCGTCAGCAGGACAAATCGGTTTTGTTCCGCGTTCGACGTGTCCTGGGCCTGGCCCCATACTTCGATCCATGGCGGATGAGAGCGCATCCCACGACGAGCGGTATCGCGGCGAAGGCCGCAGCTCGCCCTATGGGCTGAGCCGGCTGGCGCCGCCCATCGAGCTGGTGAACGTGGCCAAGGAAATCGCCGAGGTCGACAAGATGGTCGGCACGGTGGTGGGTTCGAAGCTCGATGTGATCGCTCAGCAGATTCGCCGCCTCCAGGAGGACGCGCGCGAGATCCTCGAGCGCGCAAAGCGCGATTTGGACCTGTACCGCGCGCGCTGCTCCTTTCCGCGCCGCCCCAACCAGGTGTACCACCTCTACGATAAGACGGACGACGGCAGCGACCTCTACTGGTCCATGGTCTCGCCGGATGAGTGGGGCGGTCAGCCGCCGCACCGCTTCGTTGGCACGTACCGACTGGAAATCGATCAGTCCTGGACGGCGGCCGAGGAAATCCGACAGGCCCCGCCCGTCGACGGCAGGGACGTCGCAAGCCGCTTGATGCCCGCGCTGCCTTCGGGCGAGTGAGCGCTAGCAAACGAGTCGGGGGTTCCGGCTATTCGTTCATGCACGCGTCCATACACCAGTAGTGCGGACCCGGAAACGACGTGTACGAGATGCGTTCGTCCGCGCACTGCGTCCGGCAGAGGCACGTACGTTCGCACCCCGCCGTCTGTGGCTCCCCACTGCCATCGCCCTCGCAGTAGCACGCGGCCGGCGGACGTGGACGCCGGGCAGGTCGTTCCGAGTCGGGTGCGTCGGCGTTTGCGCTGTCGGCGCCGGTTTGCTCGCTGGAAACGGTGTTCGATCGTTCGTCCGCCTCCCCGCGAGCCGCGCGACTGGCCGAAGTCGCCGCGGGCAGATGCACCCGTATGGCGGTGAAGCGCGTTGTTCCAGGCATGTCTAGGGCGCGTTCGAGCCTTACCGTCGGCGCTTGGTTTGGCGACGAAGCAATCAGGGGCGTGGACGGGCAGGAGATGGCCGCCACCTGAATGGCTTCATGAACAAAGGAGCGTGTTTCGTCCGGTCGCTCGTCCGTCTCTTGTTTCGACGCGGTCAGCCGGTGCACGAGACCGATGCATCCATCGCGTTCGGCCACGCAGAACGAACCCGAGGCCGCAAAGGCGTAGCGTTCCCAGTTGAGAACAACCTGCACCCAGGCGCCGCTTTCGGACGTGAACCGATCGTTTTCCCAGCGGAGCTGCTCACCGGGCGAAAAAGGCCAAGCGCCGTCGGGATCGCAGTACGGGAAGGTCGTCTCCGGATGCTCGGGCTGCCGCGTGCGCGCTGAGTCCTCCTGCAAGCGCAGGGTGATGGTCTCGCAACCGCCATCGGCGGCGTTCACCTCGACGACCTGCCACGCGCTTTCAGCGCCCCCGTAGTAGAGGGCATCGCGGGCCTCCAAAAAGGACGGCGCGAGACACCCGGGAAGCGCGTCCGCCGACTGCCAGTCGTGGCGTCCGATCGCGACGAAGGCCCCGCCGTCCGAGACCACCTCGGGTGCTCGGCCCGTACCCAGCGCGACGCGAATCTTGGCGTTGGACTGCCCAGGTCCACCCTGAAATCCTACGCCGAAGATGCGCGAGGCGGTGCGAACGAACACGAAGTGGCGGCCTTCGTTTAGTACCTCCAGGTAAATCCCTTCGCCGCTCCTGATTGGCGTGTAGGAAACCTCTTCGGCGAGGGCGAGGGCGCTCAAGCCGTCCGGCAGCGCCGATTCGATGAATCGATGCTGCCCGTGCGGACCGTCGATGGCGAACACACTGGAGATGTACACCTCCTCATGAAAGCCGTTGACCACCTCGATGCCGGACATGGGCCGCTGTGACGGGTCGTTGGGATCAAAGGCGCGTTCCGCGGGGTGGGGCCCGCAGTGTGCGCCGAAAAGGAGCGGGCACATCGCGAGAAGGGCGGCGGCGCTGAGGTAGGTTCGAAGCATAGAAGGACACCGTGCGTGGGTCGCTCGACATCGACTGGGCCGAGGGTTCCATATTCTAAGCAGGCACGTTCGGCTCGCCCTTTGGCGTGAGCGGTGTAGGTCGCTCATGAAGTCGGACAGATGGCCGCCGCCACCCCGCGCCGATGCTTGAACCGTGGGGAATGCCCGACTAAGGGACTAGCGGGGCCACGGACAAAAGGGGCAGCGCTTGGTCGCCGATGATCCGGAAGCCTCGGTCGGCCAGACACGAGGAGGGTGTATGCATCGAAGAAACGCGGTTTGGATCCTGGTGTTGGTGTCCGCAGCGTGCAGCGAGGATCGCCGCGTCGGGGAAGACGCGTCGACCAGCGACGCCGCCGCCCCCGATATGTCGATCGCCATGTGCGAAGAGGATGCGCTTCGCTGCCGCGAAGGCGTCATCGAGGCGTGCGAAGGCGCGACTTGGACCGAGCGCGAGCGATGCGACGAGAGTTGCGAATCCACCGCGGATGGCCCCCGCTGCACCATGAGCTGCGATGCTTGCGCCGACGGCGCACAGGAATGCGTCGACGCCGCAGTGCGCACGTGCCGCCGCGCGGATTCGGGCTGCCTCGAGTGGGATGAAGCAATACCGTGCGAAAGTGGTGCCTGCGCCGACGCTTCGAGCTGCGCCGAGCCGGTCTTCCCCCCGGGAACGTTGCGATCGGGAACGACCTTCGGAGGCGGCGCACTCGACTTTCCGCTCGATGTGGCGCCGGCACCGGACGGCGGCCTTGTGGTGGTGGGGTACTTCGAAGACGCCATCGACTTTGGCGGTGGGACCCTCGAATCGGAAGGCGGACGCGATGTGTTCGTCACCCGATACGCCGACGACGGCAGCCATCGTTGGTCGCGTTCCTTCGGCGCCGGTAACGACGACGTGGCGCAGCGGGCGACCTTCACCGACGCAGGCGAGCTCATCGTGGCGGGTCTGCTTCGCGGTCCATCGGAGCTCGGGGTAGACGACCCCGTGGAGGTGGACGGCTTCCGCCTCGTTCCATCCGGCGAGCAGTTCTTCTTCGCGCGCTTCGACGACGAAGGCACGGTCGTGGCAGCCGAAGTCTTCGCGGCTCGAGGGGGAATCAGCGGGATTGCCGCCGCCCCTGGCGGGGACGTTCTCCTGGCCGGCGACGTTCGCAGCGTGTCGGACTTCGGCGGCGGCGACCTGGCCAATCGGGGCGGCAGCTCGGACCTCTTCGTGGCCCGCTTCACGCGAAACGGCAACCACGTCTGGTCCCAGCGGTACGGCAGCACCGAGATGGATTTCGGCACGTGCGTGGCGACGGACGCGGGCGGCGACGTGTTCATCACCGGCGTC
>JBCCRV010000182.1:0-11344 GCA_039201085.1 Myxococcota bacterium
CGCCGGCGGACTCCGCGCGGGGGGGCCGGGGCCCCGTACTTTGGACGCGGCGTGCGCCCGCGGTGCACGCCGCCGCCGTTGGCGCCGGACCCCAATCGCCCGCCCGGGGTCTGCCGTTCTGCTCGCCCTTGTCTCGCCGCACCCCGTGCTTCACAACCTCCGCGTGCGCTCCATCAGCCTATTCGTCGTCACCCTCGTCCTACTCGCTTGTGGCAATGATCGCCGCACCGTGTTCTCTGACGGGGGCCAAGACGTCCCGACGCCGGAGCTCGGCACGGACGTTGCGCCTCCGGAGCTCGGCACCGATCAAGCGCTGAGCGACGGTTCGGCTGATGCGCCGGAGCAAGGTCCGATGGACGCCAGCAACCACTCGCCCGCCGACGCGCCCACGTCCGGCTCCCGTCCGGGACCCGGCGAGCTCGCCGTCGTGGAGATTCAGGGCAACCCCGTTCGTGCGAACGACGAAGAAGCCGAGTACATCGAGCTCCTCAACGTCAGCGAGCGGGCCCTCGACCTGAATGGCGTCAGCCTTGCGTGGCGTTCCTTCACGGCCGGCAATCCGGACCCTTCGGCACAGATTCACGCCATCGACGAGTCGATCGTTCTCGCCCCGGGCGCGCGGGCGCTGCTCGGACGGAGCGGCGGCGGGTTCTTCGGGGCCGGCCGCGATCCCGATCACATCTACGAAGGCGTGCTCTTCATGAACGGCGATCTGAACCGCTTGCGCGTGCTAACGCCCACCTGGGACGGAACGGAGCCTCCCAATGCCTCGGACCTGATCGACGAGGTGCTCATTGAGGACCCCGCTTTCGAGAACAACGTGCGCGGCCGCGCGTACCAGTTCAACGAAGCAGCAACGTCGCCGAGCGCCTCCGCAAACGACGACGCGATCAACTGGTGCACGTCCTCAACCGCCGAGACCTTGGAGTACCGCGGCGAAAACTTCGGCACCCCGGGGGCTCCGAACGAGTGCTAGCGGGACGGCAGCTTCGCCGGTCGAAACCGGCGGACTCCGAGGCCTACCCCCCTCGGGCGCTGTGGGGGGCCCGCACTTGGGACGCGCTCATTTCATGAGCGGTCCTCGCCGCCGCCGCGAGCCGGACCCCAAACCGCCCGAGGGTAAGCCGCTCCGCCCGCCCTTCTGTGCCCTCGAACGGGTGAAAAAAATGGGTGAAACCGGCGCCCCATCGATCTCGTGTGTGCCAAACGGCGGGTGCGGAACTGGGTTCACGTGACCCACACCTAAGAAGGCACAGGCGCGCAACGTCCGGTCCAGGCGCGCGGGCAGCATCGACCAACTGAACACGTTCGGCTGGGTGCCGGCGAACCTGGTTGTGCGTGATGAGCCTGGGTCGGCTGTGTGCTGCCGGTCAATCGATTGCGAACGCCACGTCAGGACCGTTCGTGAACTTCCCTGTAGGAATCGGTGCGCGCACTCCGTCTACCAACGGGACTGCGCCTGCCGGCGCACCGATTACTACGCGCCTTCTTCATCGAGGTCTTCGGCGAGGTAGGAGAGAATGACCTCGTCGAGGCTCTTTTCACTCAGCAGCGATTCGCCAAAGATCGACTCGGGCGCTTTTGCTGCGGGCACCACCGAAGGCGCACGCGCCGGGCGGGTGGGCTCGTAGCGGCGCGAGGGCGCCGCGGCGGGTTCGGGGGCCGGCGCCGCCGCCGCAAGGCGATCGGCGGCCGCGTCAAAGTCCTCCACCGGGGGCGGCGTCAGCGAAGGCGCCTTCATCAGCTTGTTGGTCGGCGCGTCGCCATGCTCTGGCTCGTCGAACTCGCCGTCGCGCAGGCCGATAAACATGGCCTTGTGCTGATCGCGCATCATCTGTTTGACGCGATCCTGGTAGCCGCCCGTGTCGACGATGTCGCCGTAGCTCGTCTTCTTGGAAGCGACGATACGTCCGCCGTCGGCGAAGAGGTGGGTGATGATGTGCGGGCGCTTCACGCCCGAGTCTTCCGTTTGAATGTGGTAGAGCTTGCCCTTGTGCCGAACGTTGGTGTTGTAACCAAGCAGTGGTGATGGACCGGACATCAGCGCTCAGTCTATCGCAGGCGCTGTCGGTCTGGCCATAGCCATGTGGTTCCCGACGGACTCCAGTGGAGCGAAGGGCGCTAGACCGCCCCCCTCGCTGAAGCTGAGCCAGCCTCGCCCCCTCGATGGCCAACATCGGCGTCATGCCGCCTCGAAATGCGCCTACATTCGGCCGTCAACGCACCTTGGTCTCGACGCCCTCGACGAAGGATCGACCATCTCTCCATCGACGTCGGCTGTCGGCAAACGCGGAGGCAGCACGAAGTCCCGCCCACGCCAGGAGAAATCGCCGAGCGGAGGGCCGCTGGTCCGCGCCCCTTGGAAGGGCGATCGCCGCCGCGCCCTTCATCACTCTTGACACTCTCGGGACGGGCTCCTACCAACTGCGCTGAATCGTCATTCAGCCCCGCGCCTCCCGCGGCAAGCAAAGGAACACCATGCCCGACGCACAGACCTCCTTCTCGAAGGACATCCCCTCCAAGATCGAAGCCAACCCCGACAAGGCCAAGGAACTCGACGCGATCTTCCTCTTCACGGTCACCGGCGATGGCGGCGGCACCTGGACCGTCAACCTCAAGGACAACCCCGGCGTCACCGAAGGTGATGCGGGCAACTCCGAGTGTCAGATCGAGCTCACCGCCGAGAACTGGGTCAAGGTCAGCGAAGACCCGAACGAGGCCATGAACCTCTACTTCTCGGGCGACGTGAAGGTTGCGGGCAACGCGATGCTCGCCACCAAGCTCCCCGAGCTGCTCTCCTAATCCTCTCGGCCATGGGCCAGACCGACCCGATCGCGCGCCTCCGAGGCGATTTACAACTTCGCCGAGACGGAGTGCGCGTGGTCGTGGATGGGCTCCTCCGCCGCAAAGTCTCCGACTACGTCGACGTCGCCGTGCTGGTCGACGTCGTCGAAAAGGGCTTTGGCGAGACGTTCGTCGCGCGCATCCTCGCCGACCACGGCGTGACCCTTCGCGGCCGGCTGCGCGTCCTGCTCGACGGCGCCGACGACGCGAGCGTCGGTGCACGTCTGCCAAGCGAAGCGCGCGAAAAGCTCGAATCGCATATCGCCACCATGGCCCTCCCGCGTTTCGCCTGGCTGAAGGGCGCCGTCGATCCGGCGCTGCTTCGCGAGCTGCTTTCGCCGGTCTGGCAAGAGGTGTTCGCTGCGGGCTTCAAACGCTTCGGCGCCGTTGGCGAAGGCGCGCTCGGATTGGGCTCGAGCCTAGCCGGCGCCCTCAGTAGAGTTGGCGGCGCCGCCATGAAGGGCGTGGGCCTCAAGGGCGGCATCAGCAGCGCCGCCCAAGACTTCGCCGCCGGCGCAACGGATCTTGTGCGCGAACAGCTCGCGGAGCGCCTGGCGAGCGAAGAAGGCCAGCGCCTCTCCGAAAAGATTCGCCGGCAGGTGTTTGCGCGCGTCGTGCAAACAGACGGCCGCGAGATCCTCTCGGACCTCGAGCGCATGCCCCTCGACGAGTTGGTGGCGCTCGGCGCGCCCATCTCTGCATACAACGCCGCCAGCGCCTTCGGCCGCGCCCTCGTGCGCGGCGAATTTGAAGCGGCGCTGGCCGTGGAAGGTGAACGAACAGTCGAAGAGCTCCTCGCCGAAGCCGGTACGCTGCCGGAAGTGCGCGCGTACCTCCGCGTGATGGGCGAGGGCTGCCTCGACGCGCTTCTGGAGGACGAAGCCTTCGACAACTGGCTCGGCCGATGGCTCGGGTCCGGCGGCGCGGACACGGGCGCATGAGCGCCCAGAACGACCCCCGGGCCGAGCTCCTCTCAGGAGTGCGCGTCCTCGATCTCTCGCGCCTGCTTCCCGGGCCCTTCGCCACGAAACTTCTCGCCGATATGGGCGCGCAGGTCGACAAGATCGAAGACCCCGGCGCCGGCGACTACCTGCGCCAAATGCCGCCGCGTCCAAGGGACGGCCCCAACCGCGCCTTTGCCTTCTTGAACGGCGGCAAACGTTCGGCCGTGCTCGACCTGAAGTCACAAGTCGGTCGAGAGGCCCTGCTGCGCATTCTGCCGAGCTACGACGTCCTGCTCGAGAGCTTTCGCCCCGGCGTGATGGCGCGCCTTGGCCTCGGGCCGGACGTGCTGTTCGAGCGGCACCCGAGTTTGGTGCTCTGTTCGATCAGTGCCTACGGCCAAGCCGGTCCCTTGGCGGACCGCCCCGGCCACGACTTGAACTGCGTTGCGCGAAGCGGCGTGCTGGCCCTTTCCGGTCCCGCGGACGGAGCGCCGCAGACGCCGCCGATGCAGCTCGCGGACACGGCGAGCGGCCTATACGCAGCGCTCACGATCGTCGCCGCCCTCCGGCGCGGAAAGGCCGTACACCTCGACATCAGCATGGCCGAAGCCGCGGCGTCCTTTGGCGTCTTCGGGTTTGCCACGGCCACCGCTCCCCGCGGCGCCGACGTGCTCACGGGCGGCCTTGCGATCTACCGCTGCTACGAAACGTCCGATGGCAAGTACATGAGCCTTGCGTGTCTTGAAGAGAAGTTCTGGCGCGCCTTCTGTGACGCCACCGGCACCGCCTTTCGCAAAGAAGCGCTCATTCCCGGCCCGCACCAGCCGGCCTTGGTGGACGAGTTCAGCGCGCTCTTCCGCACGCAGACGCAAGCCGAGTGGACCGCGGTCGGCGAGCAAGCCGCGTGTTGCCTCGAGCCCGTGCTCACGCCGAGCGAGCTCCTCAGCGATCCGCAGAGCCGCTTTCGAAACACCTACGACGGCGAACGCCTTTCCACGCCTGCCGCTCCGGCGAGTCCGCGGCCGGCGCCGGCGCAGGGCGAACACACGGACGAGATCGTGCCTGGATGAGCTGGCGTCCCGCCGATGAAGGACTGCTTCAACACCTGCAGTGCGCCGCGGCCGCAGCGGCCTACTGCGAACACCTCGGCGCGAACGCGCCGGCGGCGCAAGCGCTGATCGCGGACCAGCTGGAGCGCGATCCGGAAGCCGTGCAGCGCGCTCGGCTCGGCGATTTTCTACTCGTCGAACACCGCCTCCAACGGGCGGAGCCGCAGGTTCTTGCGCGCATCTTGGATGCGCTCGCCCGCGCCGTGCGCGATCCGGTGCTATACGCCCGCGCCCTTGCCAGTTGGGCCAGCGGCGAGGAAGCGCTGCGATCGGTGGCAAAGGGACTCGCGCCCGAGCTCGACGCGGCCGACCGGCACGTCGCCGTGGAAGACGCCGCCTTCGAGTCCCTCGACGCGCTTACCGCTGGCGACGATGCGGATCGCCTTCTGCTGCTGCGCGTGGACGCCCTTTCGAAAGGGCACGAGCTCATACCCCGCCTGCGCCGCATGGCGCGTCGCGCGACGGAAACGCTGCTCCAACCCGCCGAGCAAGCGCTCGGAGCGCTGGCCGGCGAGGCCGTCGGTCCACGCCACGTCGCGGCCATCGCCGAACTCGCCGCGGCGATTCAGCGCGTGCACGCGGCGCGAGCGCTCGAGACCGCCGAGTTCGTCGCGTTCATCGACGGCCCGCTTCTTTCACGCGCCATCGATCTCGCGTGGCCCCTCTACCACGCCAAGGCCGACGGACCGCTGAGCGAGCTCCTCGCACACCTTCGCCCCGCGATGGCGCGCGTCGGCCAGATCGTCGCCGCCGGCGAGCTGGCCTACGCATCCCGCGTCGCCCAGCTGCACGTGTTCGACGCCGAAACGCAAAACACCCTGGACCTGCAGCTCGCCGCCATCGAGCGTGCCCTCAAGCTTTGCCCCACCCACCGCAACGGCCGACTTGTCGGCGCCGGTCTTTACGCCCACCGTGGCCTCCTCTGGCTGCGCGGCGGCAGCGCGGCCAAGGCCCGCGTCGAAGCCGAACGCGCCCGTGTCCTCTGGCCTGAGCACCCGCGGCTGGCGAAGCTCGACGGACAACTCGAAGGCCGCTAGCGGGTTCTTCAGCCGCAGGGCTCGTTCCAATCCAAACCCGTGCGGCGAGAACGTGCTAGGAAAAAAGCGTGGCGAAACGGGTTTGTACGTTCATCGTTGTTGCGCTGCTGGCCAGTACTCAGCTCTTGAGCGCGCACGCGCAGAACCCGGGCGCGTTCGCACCACCCGACTTTGGTCCGCCCACGCGCGTCGTTGCCCAACTGCGAGGCGGTCTGCTCCCGGCGGACCTAGGCCAGCAAGGCATTAGCGTCGCGCGCGTGGAAGGGCGAGCGCTTCGGTACGGGCGCTGGACCGTCTTGCATGGAGACGCCGAAGCCATAGCAGCCCTTGACGCTCATCCTGACGTGCTGGCCGTGCGTCGCTTCGCCCCGCAGGGTCTTCCCCCGCTCAACCGATCGGCGGAGCGCTTAGGACTGCCGGATGCACGAGGCGCAGCGGGGGCTGTGGAGGGTTGGACCGGGCGGGGCGTCACCATCGCCGATCTCGATACGCACGTGGACGTCTTTCACCCCGACTTCTTTCGCGGTGATGCGGGCTACTTCGATTGGGTTGACGTTGACGAAGACGGTCGCTTTTCCATCGGGGTCGACGGGATCGATCTCGACGGCGACGGCGCCATCGCCGACGAGGAGATCGCCCGGCTTCTTACCGCATCGCTGCTCTCGCGAATCGCCACGCCGAGCGAGACGCTCCGCCCTCGGGGCTTCGCGCCTTCGATCGATTGGGTGTACCTCGATGCTAACGGCGATCGCACCCGTAACTTCGGAGCCGAAGAGGGCTTTACGGATGCAACGCCCGCCTTTGGTGAGCCTGTTTTTGTACCCGACGACGTCAACGGAAATGGCCTGCTCGACGCCAGCGAGCGATTGATTCGACTCGGTTCGAGCAAGTTCCGTGCGGTTTACACTCGGGTCGATTCGCCGAACGCGCCCTTCGTCGAGCGGGTCTACCGCAACGGCGTGGATCTCAGCCAGTCGCCTGCGGACGTTACCGGTGGCGTCTTTGGCTTCGCGGACACGGAGCACGCCACGGCTGTGCTCGGTATTCTCGCCGGCGGCCTGGCGCTTCCAAACCGCCGTCACGTGGGTATCGCCCCGGATGCGGAACTGATCAACGCATCGGAAGTTGGCAGTGATCAGCGCCTGGTTTGGGCGCTGATGGAAGAGCCCGACATCGTGCTTCATGAGTACGTGAACTGGGCCGGCGTCGAACTTGATGGAACAGACACGACGAGCATGCTGATCGACGAGTCGTCGGACTTGGGGATCCTTCACGTGTGCCCCGCCGGCAATATCGGCGGTCGAGGCAAGCATATTCGCTTCGAGGTGGAGGACGGCGAAGCGTGGAAGCTTCCGATTCGGACGGAGGCGACCTACCTGCAGCTGAGCCTCTACGCACGGGGGGAGGGCGCCTTTCACGCTGAGCTCCTGTTCGATGACGCTACGTTCGCGGACTTGACCGAGGAGACGATCTCCTTGCGCACGGACGTTGCGGACGTGTTCGCTTCGGGCATGAGCACGGTACGCCAAACGCAGCAGCGTGATGTCACCCTCATCCCAGCTACCGACTTCCCCTTCCTACCGAACGGCTGGAGCGTACGGATTCGTGCCGAAGGCGGGCCGCTCGTCGTGCACGGCATGCTTCGGGACGAGGAGGGCTTCGCGTCCTCGTCGTTCTGGCTAAACGGCACGGAGGACTCGACCCTCGCATGGCCCGCAACGGCGGATCGCTGCATCGCCGTAGGCGCCGTACCCGCACATACACGCGACGAGGGCATCTGGTACCACGGCGAGGAAGCGGCTGGCGAGGTGCGGGCCTACTCCGCACGCGGACCGCGCATCGACGGCGATATTCGCCCCCATGTCGTGGCACCGGACAATCCCTGGACGGCCGACACGGCGTTCGGTCGCGGCGGGGCTCATGGAGGTTACCGGGTCTTCGGCGGGACCTCGGGCGCTGGGCCCCACGTCGCAGGGCTCGCTGCTTTGCTCCTCGAGACCGGTGTCACCGCGTCTACCGTCTTCGATCAAATCACCGCATCCGCTCGCCCAACGGGCGAGGTGCCAAACAACGACTACGGCTTTGGCGAGATTCACGTCGCCGCTGCATTGGGTGGCGCCCAAGACGGAGACTCGCCTGCGATCTCGTTGGCCTTTGATCCACCGCGCGTTGCAGCCGGTGAAACGGCGCGGCTCGTGCTCGTCGCACCGGACGAAACCGAAGCGCGCTGGGACGACGGCTACGACGGCGTCTGGGACACGGACTTTGCGCCTTCGGCTTCGCGCGAGTGGGCCACGGAGGAACTCGGGGCTCTTCGCGTGAAGGTGCGCGTTCGAGACGGCGAAGGGCGCTACGCAGAAGCCGCCGCCCTCCTGGTTGTCGAGGCCGCGCCGGAGCCGGTCGACGCTGGCGTGCCCGACGCCGGCCCGTCGGACATCGGCGTTGATGCCGCGCAGGAGTTTGGGCTGGACGCGCCGAACGAGTCGAGCGGCTGTGGATGCGCGACGACGCCCCCACGCGCGCCGAGTCCATGGTGGGCTTTGGGCTTCGCTTGGCTCGTGTGGCGACGCACTCGACGGCCTGCCTCAGGCGGCTGATTGGCTGATAGGCTGCGGCCCGTGGATGAGAATCCCTTCGATACCTTTGGCCTCGACCCCACCCTCGACGCCGCATCGTTGACCGCGGCCCTGCGCGAGCGCGTCGAGGACGCCGCGACGCCGGAGGAAGAAGCGCGCCTTCGGGAGGGCTGGCGCTTGCTCACGGCCGACCCCCGCCGCCGCCTACGCCTTGCCCTGCGCGCCACCGGCGTGCCGCCAAAGCGCAGCGCGCCCGCCGAACAAGCGCCCACGACGACGCCGCCGACGCTGATGGACGTGCTGCCCGTCGGCGATCTGCGCGACGCCCTTGAACTTCCGAAGGCGCCGCGCCAGCGGCCGCTTCAGACCGACCCCATTCTCACCGGCGAAGGACCCAACGCATGAGCCTCGAATACGACCGCCCCGTCGGCATCGACCTCGGCACCACCAACTCGGAGCTCGCGTGCGTCGACCCCTACGACCGCGCCATCGAGGTGCTGCGCGACCGCTTTGGCCGCGCCACCCACGCCTCCGCCGTCGCCGCCAGTGGCGACGGCTTCGTCACGGGCCGCGCCGCTCGCAAGCAGCGAAGCAAGGGCCGCGTGCTCGAATCGATGAAGCGCCGCATGGGCGAGTCCGTTCGGCTGCGCGTCGGCGACGCCGAGCTCACGCCGGAAGAGGCGAGCTCCTTCGTGCTCAAAGACGTCGTCGCCGCGTTCACCGAACAAGCCGAGCCGCCCGTCGAAGGCGCCACGCGCCCCGTACGTCGCGCCGTGATCACCGTTCCTGCGTACTTCGATGCGCCGCAGCTCCAAGCCACCAAGCGCGCCGGCGAGCTGGCAGGCCTCGAAGTTCTTGCGCTGCTTCATGAACCCACGGCAGCGGCGATGTTTCACCGCTACGACGGCGGTCTCACCTTCGAAGGCGACGAAGGCACGCTTCTCGTCTACGACCTCGGCGGCGGCACCTTCGACGTGTCGATCCTGCGGTGTGTTGGCGATGAATACCAAGTGCTCGCCATCGCCGGCGACAACTACCTCGGCGGCGACGACTTCGACCGTCGCTTTGCCGAAGTGCTGCGCAAGCGCCTCGTCGCCCACGGCTACGCCCTCGACCTCGACGCCGAAGAGCACGCCCCGCGCCTGCAGAAGCTTCGCGCCGCGGCCCGCGCGATCAAGGAGCGCTTCGCCTCCGAGGCCGTCGTTTCCTACGCGCAGGAAAACGTGCTCGAAGACCTCGAGGGCGAGCCCGTCGACCTCGAGCTCGAGATGAGCCAAAGCGAATACGTGGAAGCGATCGGCGATCTGCTCGACACCACGTTCGAGTGCTGCGAGCGCGCCTTGGCCGACGCGAAGGAGCGCGCGGGCC
The DNA here is from genome assembly GCA_039201085.1 of Myxococcota bacterium. Lineage (GTDB taxonomy): Bacteria > Myxococcota_A > Polyangia > Polyangiales > Houyiibacteriaceae > JBCCRV01. Next base: position 9,879 of record JBCCRV010000182.1, read on the forward strand.
TCACCCGCGAGGCGCTCTCCGCCGTCGTTCTAGTTGGCGGGAGCACGCGACTCCCCGCGATCGTTGACGCGGTCAAAGCCCGCCTATGTGCGCACGGCGCAACGCTCCTTCAGCGCGAGGTCGACACCTGCGTAGCCCAGGGCGCGGCGCTGCACGCCGCCAGCCTCGGTGGCCACGCATGGCGCCGCGGCGAGCGCGCCGTATCGATCGCGTCCGCCGTGTCGACTTCGGGCGAGCAGCTTTCGCTACGCGTCGACACGCACGAAGGCGGCGCGCCCGCGGGCGAAAGGGTGCGCGTAAAGGACGACGCGGGAAACACCGTCGCCGAGATCGAGGAAACGCCGGGCCGCCTCAAGGTTCCCGTCGATGCGGGCCCACAGCGCTTCGTGCTCGAAGCTTTCGGCGAAGCGTTTCCACTGCTCGCCCACCGCGGTGAAACGGGCGCCCGCCCGAGCAAGCTCAGCCAGCCGGGGGTGCTCGCCAAGGATCTCTCCCTCGAGGTGATCAAGGGCGGTCGCCTCGCACGTGAAGTGCTCTTTGCCCGGGGCACCCCGCTGCCCGCCGAAGGACGCTTCGCGTTTGAAACGGCCGATCAAAGCGGCACCGTCGTCCTCCGCCTCCTTCAGCAGCGGCTCCCCCTTCACACCCTGGCCTTTGAGGTAAGCGACATCGCCGTCGGCTCGCCCGTCGACCTCGAGCTTCGCGTCGACGAAACGATGAACATCGAATGCAACGCCAGCGTCGCCGGCCAATCCCTTTGGGTGCAGGTGCAGCGCCCCGAGGGCGGCGACCTGGAGGCCGCCGCGGCGCACCGCCTCGCCGAAGGCGAAGCCCTGCAGGAGCGGCTTTGGGGCCATGAAGGCACGGCCTTTCGCCGCGCCTTTGCCACGCTGTCGGCGGCGCTCGCAGAAACGCTGCGTCAGGACCGCGGCCGCGCGGCGCACCTGCTTCGCCGCCTCGAACAGCTACTCGACAACTTCCGCGAAGAGGGCGTATCCCTTTCGCCGCCGCTCTTTCGCTTTGAAGCGCTCGTCGACGCCATTCGCCGTGAAGCGCTCAGCGCCGGCGGCACCCTCGGCCAAGACGCCGCCACCTGGACCGAGCGCATCGACACCCTTCAGCGCCGCGGCCAGCAGGCCTACGACGACGTAGACGCCGGTGGTTACCGGCTCGCGTACGACGAAGCGCAGGCCCTGAAAGAAACGCTCACGGAGGAGCGCTTCGCCGCGAAGGGCGAGCTGCGCGAGGAGCATTGGCTCAGCCGCTTCAAGCGCGCGGCGCGCGCCGCCGCCGCCCTCGAGGAACAAGTGCAGGTCTTTGCGCTCGCCATCGAGCCACCGGAGCTTCGCGAGCGTCAGCTGGCGGAACGCGATCGGCTCCTCGCCGCGCTGAGCGAACTGCGTGCGCGCCTCGAGGGCTTCGAGGCGGGCGGCGTCCCGGCCCTTCGCGAGGCGGTGCACGGCGCC
>JBCCRV010000183.1:0-11316 GCA_039201085.1 Myxococcota bacterium
CCACGCCTTCGTCCTCCGCGACGCTCGTATCGCTCGCGTCGACGCCCGCGTCGACGGCCGTATCCGGGCCTATCGAGAGATCCGGCTCGCCGCCGTCCGGCGCTTCCCTGGCGTCGTCACCGCAACCCAAAACTACCGCGGCAACCACCCAAACCATCATCCCACGCATCGCTACACTCCTGACGTCAAAGCAAACGGATCAAATCAAGCCCGGCGGACAGCCAAAGGCGACCGTCGCGTCCAGAAAACCGACGCTCGAAATCTCCGAGCACGCCAGCGGACAAAGGCGTACTTCCGACGCGTCCCGGTCGATGTACCACCCTACGGTGGGCTCACCGCTGAGGGGCAGCGAACAGCCGTCCGCGTCGTCCGTCAGCGGGAAGGTGCCGCGCTGTCTTTCGCCTTCGCCATCCTCGTACTCGAACGCAAAATCGATTCGATCGAAGTCGATCGAAAGGCCTTCGGGCGCGACGAGAGGAATCTCGCACGGCAGGGACGTGGTGGTGACGCGTTCGACAAGGGCGTCGGTCAGCGAAGACCAGTCGAGTGTGCACACGGACACCCGAAAGCCGCCCGTGGCTTCGGAAAGCGCCCAATAATCCTCACCCGTGCCCGCCGCGGTTTCGCATTCCACCGGCGGCGACGTCACCGCGTGAAACTGAAACCCCTGTGGGAACGTCTCGTCGAGGGTGGACCGAAACTCCTCCAAGGTGATTCGCTCGTCGCCGGGAAGCGTGGGCGGGAACCCATCGTCGTCGCTCACGATGACGACGTGGGTGACGGCTCCAGGCCGAAGAATCCCCTCGAGTTCCGGCAGCGTTCCCGTCAAAATCTCGGGCGCGTTGTTGGACGACACGAGCACGTCAACGGGAAAGAAACGGCCTGGGTCGGCGAACTCGTCGGGTACGGAGAGCGAGTTCGCATCGGCCACAAGAATCCATCGGTGATCGCTCGAGCGCGATGTGATGGCCTCGGCAAAACGAAGGAGATTCAGTCGAAGGGCGTCAGCTTCGTCACGCATGCTGCTCGACGTGTCGACCACCCACAGCACGTCGACCTGCGTTGAGCCTGCCTCAAGCTCCCCCTCAGCAATGCATGCGACGTCGCCCGCGTCCGCGTCCGATTCCGCGTCCGCGGCATCCCCGGCATCGCCGGCTCGCGCGTCGGGTGCGGCATCGAGACCGACGGGCCGCGCTGCATCCGTGCAGGAGAGACTGAAGGCAAGAAATACGTAAAGGGCTCTCATATCAAACGATTCGTGCCACGGTGCGCGCAGCAAAGCTACATGCAAGCTGATTGCACTTTATCGTTTGAGCAAGGCCGTTTCGCCAAGTCCGGACGTTCGTGAACGCCGGGGGGGCCAAAGAGTCGTTTTGTTGAAGGGGCGGCTGAGCTTGTTGGCGTTCAACGACCGGCGCGCGCTACGGCAAAGGACAGCGAGAGCGGTTCGTGCGCACCACGACGGGCGCAGAGCGCACAGCGCTCAAACCGGCGGTCGAATCGAACCTGCAAGGGTTCAAAACGGTGCGCAAGAGGCCCACGCTTTGCGCACCTGTCCTGTCTATGCGTCGGCGTCGGGAGACGCGTCTGCCGACATCGACGCGAGGGCCGCGAGCGGGCCTGCGGGCTCTTCGACGTCGCCAAAATCGCCTGCAGCCTGACGCTTCGCTCGGAGCGCTTCCCAGTCGCGGGCGCACTGCGGGCACGCAAGTACTTCCTTAGCGATTTCGTAGCCAGCACCGCCGGGGTCGTCGAAGGTCTTCATCTTGCGCCCCACGCGCAGTTTGTTCGCCTTTGGACGACTCGGGTACTCGGTCGCGCGAACTCGGATGGGCACCTTCGTGGCCCGCGTTCCGGCGAGCTGAATGGGCCCTTGCTTGCACGTGATCTCGGGGTCGTAGTCGGGAAGCTCACACTTGTACATTCTCGTTTTTTCCTCGTATTGCGGGGGCTCTTCGGCCTTCATGTCCCGGCTGGGGCGTACTGTCTGCCCTGAACTGCACCTGAAGGCAACTCCTCTTCTCGACGAACAGCCCTTCGCTCGTTAACACGCACACTCCTCGCCGAAGTACCAGAAGTCGTCCAAGAACATCCCCCACGCGCGGTAGTACTCCTCGAACGCGTGCGTATCCACCCCGAGGGATGTGGCAATGGCCTTCACGACGATGCCAAATCGTTGGCGGTACTTGTATAGGAAGCAGAAGATGCGCGCGTCGTGGCGAACGGCCGGCCCGCAAATGAAGATGCCCGGCGTCACCGTCGACTCGTCGCGCTCCGTGAGCAGCGGAAAGCCGTCGTCGCGCTGCTCAAAGAGGTCGGCGACCATCGTATGACCACCGCTGAATCCGGTCGCGAGGAGCGGTGGTGTATCCGTGCGCATCGTGCGTCCATCGGCCGTCTTCACCTCATAGCCGGACTCATCACGGCGCACGGAAACGACCGCGGCGTCCGGTATTAGCTCAACCTTCTCGGCGAAGTGCGACTGCACCATCCGTTCTTCGGAAAAGGTCGAGAGCGCCACGCTTGGGTCGGACGTGCACGCTTCCCAGGGCCGACCCTCGTCGAGCACTCGAACGGTCTTGCCCCACTTCGAGAGGTGGTAGGCCACGTCGATGCCGCTTTCGTAACCGCCGATGACGATGAACTCGTCGCCTTCGAGAACCCGGTAGCTCGGCAGCGTCATGGTGTGTCGACAAAGCTCGCTTCCCGGGAATGGATGGCGTTCGGGGTACTGAAACTCTCCGGCAGCCCAAATCACGTGCTTGGCGAGAAGCGTTCCGTGGTTCGTGTCAAGCCGGAAGAGACCGTCGGCCTTCTGGACCCTCGTCACATCGGTGTTCGGGCGAATCGGCAGCTCGAACAGCTCGGCAACGTTTCGAAGATGCTCGGCGTAGTCGGAGCCCGTGGGGTGCTGGGACTTCATGCTGAAGGCCGGCGAGACACCGATCGCAACAGAGTTGATGTCGAGCATACCGATCGAATTTGTGGGAAAGGAAGGCGTGATGAAGCGCGTCTCCGCCGGCCAGCGGTCGAAGGACGCGCCGACCCCATGCCGGTCGACGACTAGAACGTTGGGGACCTCCGCGTGGTGCAGCGCCACGCCCACGCCGATGCCCGCAGCACCCGCACCGACCACCACGACGTTGTACACGTGGTCTGCAGACGGCGCGGGTTCAGTCATCGCTGCGGACCGTAGGTTCGTCTTCCACGGCTAGCCAACGGGACGAAACGCCGTAGGCGTGGCGATTAGGCTGCGCCGCGATGGTTCCGGGGTGCGGTGCCAAGGGAAAAGGCGTAGTCCAAGGGCCGTGCAAACGCAAATCGATTGCATCTGTAAACAACAGGCTCACTCCAGCGACCGGTGCGACGGCGCCCGCGGACGCCCCTACGCTAACGCAAGTTGCTTGCACCAGACTCGCCGCTGCCGCACGTTTTCGCACATGGCTCTGCAGGCGCTTCGCGCACAACTCCAGCCCCGGGACCGTTCGCTGCAGATCGCGGACCGGCTTGAAGCTGCCGAAGCCCTCTACGACGGCGACGTCGACATCGTGATCGTCGAGCGTGCCGTGGGCGCCGAGTTCGCCGAGGCGGCCGCCCGACGCTGCGCCTACGGACCGGTTTTTCATCTGGTCTTTCGGGCGGACAGCGGTGTCCTCGAAGAAGCCGAGCTTGCCCCACTCTACGCCCAACTTGGACCGAACGCGGGCGCCTACGTCGCCAAGGATCTTCGCTCGCTCACGGCCCGCTGGTCGAAGCTCACGGGCCGCCGCCACGCGCGCGCCACCCTTTCGCTCGTCGACGTCGACAAGTGCCGCAAACTGCATTTCGACCACCTCGATCTTCGCATTCTCTGCACCTACGAAGGGCCGGGCACATGGGTGGCGCCGGAACGCTGCCTCGACCGAAGCGCGATCGGCGCGCGGGGCGAAGTCGCGCTGATCAACAAGCGCATCTGCCGCGACGATGCTGCCCTACATCAGGCAAGCGCCGGCGACCTCGTATTTCTCAAGGGTCGAGCGTGGCAGAACGGCGCCCGCGGCGCGGTTCACCGCTCCCCGGCCCTTGAACGCACCGGAAAGCGACGGCTCTTGCTCACCGTCGACGGCATGGGCTGCGAGTGCTGAGAGGCGTAGCGCGGGCGTGAAGAGTGCGCGCGGGCGTGAAGAGCCGGCGTGAGCGTGAAGAGCCGGCGTGAGTGTGAAGAGCCGGCGTGAGTGTGTAGGGCAGCACGACGCTCACCCGCACCATCACGAGACCCACCGCCCGCCACTCTTGAAATTCCACCCTTCACTCCCTACCCCCACCCATCACTCGACAAACAGCTCCAGAGCGACGCTGCTCATCCCCTGTTAGCCAGTGGTCGAACCCGTGAGTCGATCGACCACGTCGCGGGCGGCGCGGGCCGCGTCGTCCACGGCGCTCCAATCGCCGTGCTGCGTATAGGCGTCGCCCGCGAAAAAGACCCGTTCCTCGACGGGGGCAAAGAGTCGGTTCGGCGTGGACGAGGAAGCGCTGTCCGCGAGGTAGGCCTGGCCGATGAAAGGCTCAGCGTTCCAGTCCTGCACGATGTGCTGCACGTAGTTGGGCGTGGCGGCACCGTCGAACACTTCGTCGAGCTCAGCAAGAACCACCGCCCGCGTTTGATCTGCGGTGCCTCGGTAGCGTTCCGATTGATCGCCGACGGTAAAGAGTCCGATCACATGCGCATCCGTCGCTTGGCCGTAGGCGGCGTCGTAGTAGAGGTGCTGGCCGTCCGGCGAATCCCTCCCGGCGAACGATAGGAACGTTGGATAGAACGCTTCGCGAAACTCCGTGAACACTTTGAGACCGCCCCATAGGCGCGCGTTTTGAATGGCGTCGACCTTATCCGCCGGAAGCTCAGGACTAAACCGCAGGTCGCGCCGACGCAGCACCTGAAGGGGCACGCTGACGATGACCGCGTCCGCCTCGTACGTGCCGCCGCTCGCGTCGGAAAGCACGATCGGTTCGCCCGTGTAGTCGACTTCAACGATCGGCGTGTCGAAACGAATGCGGGGTAGCACGCTGGGAACGATGTAGGTGTCGAAAAAATCGAACCACGTCGCGCCGACGAACTTGAGGTCGGGGACGCCCCCCGCAGCGCCGACGAGCAGCTGCCCGTTGTAGAAGCCGGCGAGGTCCGACGAAGCGTATGCCTGAAGCGCGGTCGTCACATCGATGGCATCATCGTTGACGATGCGCGCCAGTTCGTTGGGCGCTTCGTGAAGCCATTCGGCCCCGAGCGGGATCGGAAAATCCACGAATTCCGTCGTCCGCTTCATGCGTCCGCCGTAGGTCGACGACGCTTCGAAGATCTCGAAGTCGACGCCCCGTTGAGCAAGCATATATCCCGCCGAAAGACCGCCGGCGCCGGCGCCGAGTACCGCGACCTTGGCGCCCGTAGGCAAGGTACCTCGGCCGTTTCCGCAGCCGGCGAAGGGTCCAAGGCCAAGGGCCGCAAGCGCCTTGAGCATGCCTCGACGCTGCACGCGGCCGCTCCACCCGTCGTATTTCACCATGCCTGTAGTCTCGCCGCCCTACGGTGGATGTCCAGAGCGGGAGTCCTTATACGCCGCGGTAGGTCGCACGCGCCCCGCCCGAATGGAATACTGCGCGCCCCATGCCCGACCTGCACCGGCTCTATCGCTACGTGGGCCCTGCCGACATTCGCGCACACTCAAAGGGGCTGCCGCCCGGCCGCCCGGTGCAAAACTTGGAAGGGCTCGTCGCCGTTCTCGCCGAGCTCGGCGGCGCACGCGCGCACGAACTCACGTCCACCTACGTCGTCGACGACGCTGGAACGCTGCGCTTGGCCGATCGCTCGAGCGAACACGTGGCATGCGCCGGCAATCGGGCGGTCTTCGCGGCTGGCGAGATCACGTTTGCAACGGACGGTGCGATCCTCGAAGTCTCAAACCAGTCGACCGGGTTCTGCCCTGAGCCGAGCTGCTGGGCGGCGCTCGCGAGCGCCCTCGACGCAGCCAACATCGAACGCCCCGAGGGCTGGACCGCGGCCTTCGAGTTTCGTCGATGCGACGCCTGCGGCACCCGAAACCTCGTCAAGGATGAGTATTTCGAATGCGCGTCTTGTGGCGCAGCGCTGAGCGAACGCTGGAACTTCGATACGGCCCGCTGCTCGCGAGTGCGCGGACGGGTGGGCAATCGATCGTGGCGCATCGACGTGATCGAAGAAGCCGGCGCCCTGAACCAAGACCGCGCCGGCCTTCACGTAGAAGCGAACGAACTGAGCGTGGCGCTCGCCGACGGCGCCGGCGGCGGCGGCGGCGGCGCTGAGGCCGCCGAACTCGTGGCCCGCGCGGCGCCCCGCGTCGTCGCTGGGCCGCAGGCGCTCGTCGAACTGCTCCAGGAGCTCGACGTGCAATGCGCGCGAGCCGGCGGCTCGAGCGCCGGCCTCGTCCTTCGCCTCTCCGCCGACGGCGGATTGACAGGTGCATCCGTCGGCGACTGTCAGCTCTGGAGCGATCACCAAGGCACTTGGCGGGAGCTCAGCGAACACCAAGTGCGAAAGCCGCTCCTCGGAAGCGGCGCGGCCCAGCCCGTGCCCTTTGCGGCCTTTGACGTCGAGGGCTTCATCGCCGGCACCGACGGCCTCTTCAACTACGTTCGATGGAACACCGTTGAGCGAATCCTCGCGGCGAACGATCCCGAAGAAGGATGGAGACTCATCGACGCCGCCCGTCTGCCTACGGGAGCCCTGCCCGACGACGTGTGCATCGTGACCGGCCGCGTCGAAGACGCCCGCTCATTCGCAGAGCGTTAGGTCGGCAGACGCCGCGTGAATGGCCGCGACGAGCTCGGGTCCGTCTTCCAGGGGCCGGGAACAGGCTCGCCGGGTGCAGACAAAGGCGGAGGGTATGGTCGAGCGCGGATAGCGGCCTTCGACGTCGACATGGGCGATGGACTCGGGAATGTAGGCGGCGCGCGCGGCCCGAAGCAGGGGCTCACCTTCGTCGGCGGACGCGGCGATCGAAACGTCGATGAGCCCGCGTCCCGCGCTTCGGTATGCGAGCGCAAGGGCGCCAAGGGCGCGCATGCTGCGCCGGTTCACGCGTTCGGACGCGGCTGCGAGGGCCGCGTCTGCGGGCGCCTCCCAGCGAGAGTCGTGGGTTCGGTCGAGCAGGCCGAAGAAAAGGCGCGCCGCGCGCGCGCCCGCGACGACGGGCGCGCCGCGCGCCTCCGGACTGGCCGCGAGGGCCCCATTGCCTTGGGCCAAGTGCTGTAGCGTCGCGTCGGCGACCGCCGCTGCAGCTTCCAGCCAACGCTCGTCGCCACCGGGCGCCTGAAGCGCCAAGTCGTGGAGAGCGAGGAAGGCGAGGCCAACGCGGGCTTGCGTTTCGAGGCTTAGGGCCGAGGCCTCGAACGCTTCACCCGGCCGGAGCCTTACGCCGCCGATCGCCGTTTCATGGCCATCCAGCTGGGCGACGAGTCCGCCGTCGACCCGGCGCAAGAGTCGCGCGCCGGCAAGGCGCGCGCGCTCGGCGAGCCGCTCGAAGACCGGCGTGCCGTGAAGAAGTCGCGCAGCGACGGCGTAGGCCTCGACGGCTTCGCCGTTTCGGTTCGAATACACGCCTTCGTCCACGGGCGGAACGCCCAGAGCGCGCCGGCCCGCGTCGTCGAGCTCGAAGTACGCAAAACGTCCTTGGCCGCGCAGGGCGCGCGCGGCTTCAGCGCCGACGGGCATGTCGCGCTGGGACGCGTAGAAACCGTCGCCGCTCCACAGAAACTCGCCCACGTAGCGGTCGACCTCGCCGAGGTGCTGGAGCCAGGTTTCGTCCCCCGTGAGCGCGTAGGCGTGCGCGAAGGCGACGATGGCGCCGGCCTGCTGAGGAAGCCGCTTTTCGGGAATGAAGTCGTTGGTCCAGCCGTCCAGCGCCGCGATGTAAACGCCGCCCCAGACCGGGTCGAGGAGCGTCGAGTAGCCCTCCGCCGTTCGCAGGGCGTGGTCGCGCGTGGCCGGATTGAGAAACGCGTCGTGAATGAGCTCGGGCAAAGCCCGGCGCGAGTGCCAAACGTACTTGTTCATGCGGTCCACAGTTTCTCAACAGCGGTGCGCCAAGCTAGTTGGAAGCCGATATGCCGGCCGATTGACTCGAAGTCGAAGGAGGTCCCCATGAATCGAACACTGGCGGCACTTATGCTCGCCCTCAGCGCAGGCCCCGCATTCAGCGGCTCGGCGCAGGCCCAAGCGCACCTGAGCGGCACCTGGCAGTACCAAGCAACGCAGGAAGAGATCGCCGGCCGCGCCGCGTCAATTCGCGCAGCTACGGAGGCGCTGCCGTCCTTCGCCCGCGATCACGCACGGGCCCGCCTGAACGCACGCACGGCCCCGGCGCCCCAGCTTTCGATCTCGATCGTCGGGACGCAGCTCACGCTTGTACGCCCTGAACGGCATGTGTCGCTTTCGATTGGCGGTGATGCGGTGGAAGTGGAAGGCGACCACGGCCGTGGCGAAGTGCGCGCGGACCGACAGGTCGGGGACCTGCGCGTTGTGATGAGGGGCGAACGCGGTTCGCTTACGGCCGTGTACCGGCTTTCGGACGACGGTCGGCGCTTGGTCGTGAGCGTGCGAATCTCCGCTGGACCCTTGGCGAGTCCCGTCGTGTTTCAGGCAACCTATCACCGAGCAGATGCATAAACGTCCGTCGCCCAGCGAATGGGTATGCACGCACCATCCCACGACGCGCAAACGCGAGGTGAGTGCGAAAGACGCACTCCTGGCTTGGACGATCGCTGCAGGCCTGGCCATTGCGTCCTTCTTCACCTGAGCTCACGCCGCTTTCGAAGCAGTCGCGGCGAGGCCCTTAGTGATCCTTCTGATATAGACTGCCGTTCAATGCCGGAGTCTCCCCGTCCGCTGGTCGAACTCTCGCCCGACCAGCTTCGCGCCCTCGCGACGTCCACGGTGTCGCACTACGACCAGAATGCCGTGGACTTTCGCGAAGGCACGAAGGATCACGACGTCTCGCAGAACGTAAACGCCCTGCTTCGGCACCTCCCCGGAAAGGCGCCGCAGCGCATTCTAGACCTCGGCTGCGGACCCGGGCGCGATCTGCAGACCTTTGTCGACCTTGGGCACGCGCCCGTTGGACTGGACGGCGCCGGCGAGTTCGTCGCCATGGCGCGCTCCGCCACGGGATGCGAAGTCTGGCATCAAAACTTCCTCGAGCTCGCACTGCCGGCTGAGCGATTCGACGGCATCTTTGCAAACGCCGTGCTCTTTCACGTTCCCACGCAGGAGCTTGCACGGGTACTGAAGGAGCTTCGGCAAACGCTGATCCGCGGCGGCGTGCTGTTCTGCAGCAATCCGAGGGGTCCAAACATCGAGCGCCTTCAGGGGCTGCGCTATGGCGCCTATCTCACGCTTGAAAGCTGGAGCCAGTACGTAGCGGCGGCGGGCTTTGCGCCCCTCGAGCACTACTACCGACCGCCGGGTCGGCCGCGGCAAGAGCAGCCGTGGCTCGCCACCGTGTGGCGTGCGATTTGACCGTTCGCGCGCTCACAAAACGCAATCAGCTTGCTTGTGCAAGCGGCTTGAATTAGCCGTAACGGCGCGGACATGCGCGGTCCGAGCCACTCCATGCACACAAAGCGACGAGCCACTTCCCACTTTGGCGGCCTTTGCGCTCCCGGCCGGCAGCGCGTTGAACGCATGCCCGGCGGCCACACAGGACTCGCGTGCTGAAGACAGCCGAGGACCGACGCCGGCCGATTCGTCCCGGCCCCCGGCGTCGCATGAATCCCCACGCCGCCGAGGCAGCCATCGTTGGACGCGTGCCGGCACTTATCGAAGCGCACCTTCGCAACGAAGGCGCGCTGAATGGGCTTTCGCTCGCCGAGCAGATTCGAGATCATGTCTATGACGCAGCCCAGCGCCGCCGGTACGTCGCGGAAGGTCTTCGCTATTTGCGAAGCAAGCGTCCACCCCTGAGCGAACGCTACGACGTCGTTTTGGTGGGCGCGGGCATTCACGCCGCCGTGTGGCTCTACACGGTCATGCGCGTTCGACCCGAATTGAAGGTCCTCGTCGTCGAGCAAAGCGCGAATGTCTGCTCAACGTTCGCGCGCCTAGGCGACTCACTGATCCTCAACTCGCCGACGTCCTCCCGCGTCGGCCTGAACGCGAACATCGCCCCCGGTCACTTCGTTCAGGTCAGCGATTTCGACGAACTCGCGACCCGAACGTTTCCGACGGCCAAGCACCTGCACGAACTGGCGGCGATGATGCTCTTTCACGCGGATGCGAACGTCGCCTTTGAATTCTCCGTCGGCGCGATCGAACGCTCCGAGGACGGCTACGTCCTTCGTTCCGAGGATCGACACGTACGCGCAAACTCCGTCGTCGTGTGCAACGGAATGGGCGGCCATCGAAGGGACGCCTTCCAACGCGATGCACGCTCCGAACAGGTCGTGTGCGGCGACGAGTTCATTCGCGCCTGCTACGACGAGCACGAGCCTGACCTCACAAACCAGACGGTCGCGGTGGTTGGCGCGGGGGACACGGCGAACAGCGTCATGGAATACCTGCTGCCGCTTACCTACCCGCGCCAACCGTACGGCTCACTCGCAAAGGACTGGCTCGCGCCGAAGAAGGTGTACTGGATTGGACAATGCGCCACGAACGTTCGCGATTTCTACTTCGCCAACAAGCAGCGCTACTGTTACTCGGGCGGCATCATCGAGTACTTTTGGCACGGCGACGCGCCCTTCGACCTGCCGACGGACGCGTGGAACCGATCGAAGGCGCTGATCACCTGCGTTCCCGATCGGCTCACGTCGCTCACCCATCACGACGGCGAAGTCGAACTGGTAGCTGGCAAGCGCCGCCTGCGCGCCGACCTCTGCGTGGAATGCACGGGCCGCTTCAACGCGCTGAGCGCGCGCCTGCTGGATGGCCCGCACGAGTACGTCGAGGGCGACGTCGTGTTTCACGGGGGCCGTTGGGACGCAAGCTTGGACCGCTATGTGATCGCGCCACGTACGCTTCCTGGCCGCCGATTGGTCTGCAAGCTTCAGGACGAACGCGTCTTCCTGCTCGGCAGCGCCTGCGACCTCGATGCCCTCATCGACGATGGCGAAGCTCGAAACGGTTCGCTCGCGTACCAAGACCATCGAACGAGCGTGACGAACAGCAAGTGGTCCCTTGAGCACACCCTGCCCCGCACCGTTGCCTTTGCGGAGCGGGTCGCAGAGTTCGTTTGGTCCGCAGTTCGTTGAGTTACGTTCCGCAGAACGTGCGGTAGCCCGTGAAGGAGCGAACGGAGCTTGCGCCGTTTCAGG
>JBCCRV010000184.1:0-11311 GCA_039201085.1 Myxococcota bacterium
GCACGCGTGCAGCCCGGCCCCCACGAACTCATCGTGCGCGCCCCCGGCTTCGAAACCCACCACGAAACCATCCAGGTCCCCTCCCAGCCCGAGTACGCCCTCAGCATCCACCTCGAACCCGAAGGCGACGCCAACGGAAACGGCAACGAAGACACCGATGAGAACGACGACGACCCCCGCGACTGGCGCCGCATCGCCGGCCCCGTGATGGTCGGCGCCGGCGTCCTCGGGGCGGCCGGCGTCATCGTCGGAAGCGTGCTTCGCACCGGCTGCCAAGAGGACAACGGCGATGCCGGCTGCTTCAATGACCGTAGCCTTAACGTCGGCCCCGTCATCGCCTATGCGGGCGTTGGCGTGGCCGTAGCGGCAGTGGGCGCGGTCCTCTGGATCACCGGCTCCAACAGCCGTAGCAGCGTCGCCGTCGGCGCAAACCAGCTAACCTACCGACAAGAGTTTTAGCGCACACACGCTTCACAACTTCCCATCGAAACACCAAAGCCATGTCCGCTCGCTTCCTTATCACCCTCCTCGCCTGCGCCGCCCTCAGCGCATGCACCACCAAAGACGAACCGAACTGCAACCCCGGTTTCGAACCCAGCGACGACGCCTGCGTCCCCGTCGACGCCGCCGTCGAGATGGAAGTCGACATGGACATCGCCGACGACGCCGACATCGGCATGGACGGCGACACGGAACCCGACCTCGGCCCCTGCGGCGAGGTCTGTGGCGGTGCAACCCCCGTGTGCAATGAGGGGCTCGGCCGCTGCGCAGAGTGCGCAGTCGCCGCAGACTGCGCCGCCCGCGCCCCGCGTACCGAGTGCTCCGATGAGGGCACGTGCGTACAGTGCACGGGCAACAGCGACTGCACGGACCCGGAGGCTCCCGTTTGTGGAGCGGATGGGCTCTGTGAGGCGTGCACCGTCGGCAGCGCCGATGACTGCACCGGTGTCACCGGCTCCGGGGGCGAGACACTGGCGGTCTGCACTGACGTCGGCGGTACGCCCACCTGCGTCGAATGCACGGCCGACGATGAATCCGCGTGCGGGGACGAAGTCTGCGACGTCCGGAACCGTACGTGCTCAGACGAGCCCGCCGGCGAAACCAACCTCTGCCAACCTTGCGTCTCCAACAGCCAGTGCATCGATGGTCAAGTCTGCGCCCAAGATCCTCGAGCAGATGAACCTCCACTATTCGTGTGCCTGTGGCGTCAAGATGCGAGTGGCGACGCCGCGCCGAACGGCGTGTGCGGAAACGCCAACCCGTACAACACCACACGCTCCGAGCAGGCGCTGATCGACGGAACCACTGCCACCGTGTGCACCCGCAGATTTGCGTCCTGCCTCGCCGCGGCCGACCATCTCACGTTCGGACGCGGCGACACCGAATGCACGGGAGACAGTGACTGCGGCCGGGAAGGCGCCGCAGACGGCCTATGTCGAGATGACGGCGGCATCGACCGATGCACGATTGCTTGCACGGTGGGCAGCAACGACGACTGCCTCGTCGGTGGCTTCGAGTACGAGTGTCTAAACTCAGGTGTGGCTCCGCCCACGTGTGGATTTGTGCCGCAGTAGTTGTAAGACTGATACACCGACGACTATGCCTGGCGTCCAATGGTCGCAAGAGCCTGCGAAGGAGCCGGCGCCAACATGCGCCGCGACGCGACAGGGAACGACCCGGCAGCGGCCGTGCTCAAGAGATTACTGCTGCCCGCGCTCCGGCGCGCAACTCATCCGCGTCGGCCAAGCACGAGCTTTCGCCGAAGTTGGCTCTTCCGCATGACCGCCCCGCTCCCCAATGACACGTTTGCTTTCGACTACTCCTACATCCTCGGCTGGCGACGCGGTGAAGACGAGGTTCGTGTCTTCGTAGAACTGCGGGTGCTGCCGGGGAATGTGCACTTTCGCTCCTTCGACGAATCGAAAGAGGTTGGGTGCTACGTCGTCGGAACGCTGGTGTTTCGTGGGGTGTCGGATGTTTCGGGGTTGGCCGTCGACTGCCATCCGGTGAAGCGCGGCTCTCCGGACGAGTTTACGGACGTTGCCGAGATCGACAGGCTCGAGTTCGACGGGGGTCGCGTGCGCATCGAGGCCGATGGGTTTGCCTTTGCGTGGAGTTGTGCGTCGGCGGAGTTCGAGCTGGGCTCGCGGGATTGGATGTTTGAGGGCGATGGCGAGGCGACGTTCTGAGGTCCACTCAGTCGAACGCGCGCTCGGGCGAGGCTCAGTCTTCGAGTATCGAGTTCGTTCACGGCGCGCCTGGACGCGGCACGGTGGTCAGTCGTCAGGGCATCGCGACTGCGACTCATTCGTCGAAGGACAGGCAGTGGGGAAGCCGACGAGCGCTCGCCGACTTTGACGCGCGCCTGGCTGCGGCTCACTCGTCGATAGTTAGGGCAGCGGGGAAGCCGAACAGACCGGGCTCGCCCACTTCGACGATGGTGTCGCCGCCCACCGTCCATTCACCGCGGAAGCCGGTCTCCACGAACGTGCGTCCGTTGCGGGTGGCGAGGCTTCCGGGGAAGGCGGGGGCGACGAACTGACCGTTGGCGAAGGTCAACGCCCATGCGAGTGAGCCGTCGGATGTGTTGAGGCGGGCGACGAAGATGTCCTGCTCGCGCGGGAACTCGCCGCGCTCGGCTGGCGTCGAGGTGAACGACTGGCCATCGAAGGTGGCAGTTTCGCGGAAGAATCCGACGACCAAGATTCCCGATGCGTCGGCCGTAGCGTCCAGGAAAGCGAGTCCATCGGCGCCGGCGGATTCACTGGCGCGGCTCCAAAGGACGGCCCCCGCGTCGCTCAGTCGCTCGATCGTGCCGGTGATCATCTCTATGTCGCCGTCTTCCGTCGCGATTGCGGACGCCACGACGAACCCGTCGGGCAGTCGTCCGATCTGACCGACGTCGCCCGTCGCGGCGTGAACCCACGCTAGGCTTCCGTCGGTGAATCGCGCCACGAATCCGCCCCCCTCAGCGACGGCGCCTTCGCCGAAGTCGGCGCCCGCTTCCACCACCACGGAAAGCGCGAAGTCGTCGCTGACGACCGGTTCGATCCAGGGTCGGGCGAGGCCATTGAGCTCGCCGAGCGCAAGCGTGAGCGGTGCTGCGAAGGCGTCGCCGCTGTCCAAACGGCGGCGCAGTACGCGGTGCGATGTATCGCCCTGCTCGAAGGCAAACACGCCGTCGTCGTTCACGGCGATGGCCGTGATCGTGCTCGTTCCTGGAGGTCCGGTTTCAACCCAGGCGGCGTCGCCGGAGCCACTCCAACGACCCACGGCAGGGCGTTCGGGACCCGCCGCCGTGACGCCGTCGAACGATATGTCGCCGTCCAGCGCGATACCGACGAAAAGATCGTTGCCGTTCGTGGCTAGCGCGCTGAACACGACGTTCAATCCGGCGCCGCCGTAGGTCTTTGCCCAGCGCACGTCGCCGTTCGGTGCGTAGCGCACCAACGCCGCGTCCGTTTCACCAAGGGGCGACACCTCACCGTCCCCGAAGTCCGTCGGCGCCGTGAAGATGCCGGCGGCGACCATGTCGCCGTCGTTCATCACGGCGAGCTGCAGCGGGAAGAAGGGAAAGCCGCGCAGCGATACGTCCGGTTCGGCGCAGCCGGTGTCGCGGCAGGCTTCGCCGAACTCACAGGCATCGTCGCAGGCGAGGCAGGCGCTGCGGGTTCCCAGGGTGGTCTCGCACGTACCGTCGTCGTCGCAGTCGGCGCTCATGGGCTCGCAGGCGAGCTGTTCATCGGCCGCGTCGGCCGCGTCGGCGGCGTCCGTCGGCGCGTCTTCGACGTTCATATCGCCGGCGTCGCCCATGTCCGGCATGGCGGCGTCGGGCGCTTCGATGCAGACGGTGCCGACGCGGGTGAACCCGGTGGGGCAACCGGCGTCGGATCCGCAGGCGGCAAGCAAGAGAAGGCATACGTATTCACGCACGTTTTTCATGGCCTGAGCGTACCCTTTCCAACCGTGGGCGCCACACGAAGCCGCGAACGGTTCCACGGCGGCGAAAAGAAATCTGAACGCGCGCCGCAACCGAGGCCGCGGGGCGTCGAAGGGGCCGCCATGCGACGCGGACTCCCCCTCCTGTACCTTCTTTCCTTGTCTTTCGCCTGCGCGGCCGAGAGCGGCTTTGACGGCGAGCCGATGACGCTGGTGCCTTCCTGCGGCGCCCGCCTTTGCGAGCTCGATACGCGCGAATGCGAAACAATCGCGGTTGCGCAGGGACTCGATTGGCGGGCCTGCACCCAAGGGTGCGACGACGGCGGTCTTCAACACTGCGCGCTGCCAGGCGTGGAAGCCGTGCGCGGCGAAGTCGACGTCTCGACCTTCGAAACGTGCCTGCAGTATCAGTGGGTCTGCGGAGACGAAGTGCGGACCGATCGCTGCGAGGCGACGGCTTCGGTCTTTGGCCCTCGCTGGCACCGACTCGCCGAGTGCGAGATGAACCACGGATGCGATCCATCCAGCTGCGGCGCAGTGCCGCCCGCGACGGCCCTAGCCAACGCCTTCGTCGATCAATTGCGCGCTTGCCAGATCCCCCTCGACGCCGCGGATCACGCGGTGGGCGCACTGCTGCAGCTCGGCCCGTTTCTGCGAAGCGATGTGCTGGACGCACTCGCCACCTGCGAGGCGCAACGGGACTGCGAGGACAGCATCCTCTGCTACGCCGCCGTCATCGAGGTGCTCTAAGTCCGCAGCTGCAACGCTCAACTGGCGGCGGTTTGAGCGGCCTGGCCGTTGACCTCGACCAGCGAAGCCACTGCTCGCTGGGCGGCGCGCACGTTACGGGGCTTCCGCTCACGCGCGATCGTGCACGAGCCTGCGCCGCGACCGTCGGAAAGCAACGCAGCGGAAGAAGGGTGCATCCCCTACCAGACGTAGGCTTCGTCGCCGTCGGCAAGCTGGCAGGCGCCGCTCGTGGGATCGCCGCCCGTGCGAATGATGTGGTCCGCCGGCGGCTCGACGTAGGCGCCGCTCATTTCGATGTCGACCATGCGAATCATCGTGCGCGTCAGCGTCGTAACGAAGTAGCAGGGCACGGTCGGTTCGCGGTGTGAATCGCCGACGCCGCTGTCATCGGTGAGGAAGAGGTAGCGGCCGGCGGTTAGCTGGGCGCTCGAGCGCATGGCGACTTCTGTGCGCTCGTCGATGCCGCTTGACGCCACCGGGTAGAGATGAATGTCTTGTTCCGCGGCCCAGCGAATGGCGTCGGCGAAGCGATCGCTCTGTGCATCGTGGTGTGGCGCGTCGGCGAGCCAGAAGGCGAGGCGGGCCGTGTCGCGGTCGCGGCGCCATTCGAGCCGGTTCATGCGCTGAAGGGCGCGGGCGGAAGCTTCCGGATAGTCGCCGCCGCCGCCGGCGCGCTGGCGCGCAAGGCGTTCACGTACGGCGTCGAGGTCGTCGAAGTCGAAGATGCGGGTCACGTACTCGTCGCCTTGGTCGCGATACATGATGAGCGCCCAGCGGGCGTCCGCTTCCGGGTAGGCCTCGCTCACGCGGGTGGCCACGGCTTCGAGCTCCGTTTGAAGAAAACTCAGCTCGTCGCTCATGCTTCCCGTCGCGTCGACGACGAGGGCAATGTCCAGCGTTTCTCGGGCACGCAGCCGTTCCTCGGCCCGTTCAAAGGCGGCGTCGTGTTCTTCCATCGAAAAGGGAAGCGCAAGGCCCACGTAGCGCTGAAGGAACTCCTCGAAGAGCGCGTAGTTGCGGTTGTCGTCCCAGGCTCCCGCCGTGAGCAGGTCCGCGCCGTCTCCGCCGGCGCCCGCGGAGGAGCTACCGAGCTCGGCGCCGCCGCGATCGGAGCTGGACAAACCACTGCTGTCGGCCACCTGGCCGCATCCGACGCATAGCACCGCAAGCAGCGCGCTTCGAAGCTTCTGGACGTTCATTCGTATCACCTCGGGGGCCAAGCTCAGCACGACGCGTGCCATGCACGCTTTCACCGCGTTTCCGCACAAAACCGACCGACCTCAGCTGCCCGTTTCGCCCGGCACGGCACACGGCGGCACAGCGGCCCCTGGCCATGGGGCACCGTTGAGCCCATAGCCCGTCGTGGCTTCGGAAAGCTCACGGGTGCGGGCGGCGCTGCTCACGGTGCAGCTGATCTTTGCGACCTGGCCCGTCGTGGCGAAGCTCGTGCTGGACACGCTCGAAGCGTTTGCGCTGGCGTGGATTCGCATCGTGTTCGCCGCGATCTTCTTTGGCGCGATCGCCTTGACGTCGAAGGGGCCCTGGCCGTCCCTCAAGGAGGGGCTGAAGATCGCTGCGATCGGCGTCATGGGGACGGCCTTGAACCAGCTGCTCTACCTGGGCGGACTGCAGCACACGGAGGCGTCGCACGCCGCCGTGCTGGTCACGATGATCCCGGTGTTTGCGTTTGTGATCGCGCTTCTCACCGGCCGCGAAGCCTTTTCACCCAAGCGCAGCCTGGGAGTGCTGCTCGCCCTGGGTGGCGCCTTGTCGCTCACGGGGATCAAACCGCTCCTCGAAGGCACGAGCGCTGCGCTCGGAGATGCGCTGCTCGTCGCAAACTGCGCGGCCTACGCGTTCTACCTTGTCTACTCGAAGCCGTACGTAAAACGCTACGGCACGATCAAAGTACTAGCGCTCGCCTTCGGCGCATCGGTCTTTGTCGCCGCGCCCTTCGGTGCGCCGGGCGTTTCGACGGCGCTTCTCCTCGACGCCAAGGGCGCGCTTCTTCTGGCCTACATCCTGATTGCGCCGACGGCCTTGGCGTACCTGCTCAACGCATGGGCCCTTCGCCGTGCCGACGCATCGACGGTGGCGATCTACATCTACCTGCAGCCGATCGCCGGCGTCCTGCTCGCGGCGAACGTGCTGGGCGACGCGCTCGACGTACGAATGATCGCGAGCGCCGCGCTCATCTTCACGGGCATCGCACTCGTGACACGGCGCAAACCCACCGCAGCCGAACCTTCCGAGAAACGCGCCGAGCGACCGGTCGTCAAAAAGGCAGAGTGACCGCCAACGGCAAACCGCAAACGGCTGCCGCGCCCAGCGCAACCGATCCTCTCGCCGCCCCTCAAGAAAGGCGTCGCGCCATAAGCTCGCCCCGCCTCAGCGGTACCCCAGTGCGCGACGGATTTCTATTCGCAGTCCACGAGCGGGAGCGGCGCTGAGTAGCTGAGGTTGTCGTAGCCGTCGATGATGGTCTGCAGTTGGCCGCGCAGGTCGTCGAGACCGTCGCCGACCCAGTCGCCTTCGGCGCCAGGAAGATCGCGGACGCACAAGAACTTCACGCTGCTGCATGCATCGAAGACTTCGCAGCCGCCGTTAACGGAGGTGGCCATTTCGAGGGCCATGTCACCGTAGTATCCCTCGCCACCGATGAGCACGAGGCGCACATCTTCGGAGCGCGAGTCGAGCACGGCCCGGTACGGATCGGCAGCGCGGCGCGCAAAGACCACCACGTCCGCCGGCGCGCCCTCGCGAAGCACGCCGATCGATTCGAGGCCGACAGCGCGGGCGGCGTTCTCCGTCGTCATGCGCCAGATGAACTCGGGCGTCATCTCGCCGATGCCCTGCCCGACGCCGAAGCCTCGAGCGAAGCGCATCTCGTCGAGCATGTTGTCCGTGCCGCTCACGGTCCAGTCTGGCGCGAGCGAGAGATCGATGGCCAACGCGATCATCTCGGCGACGGGCGCCGTTTCGCCGTACAGAATCAAGTTGCTCGAGGGCGACCACACAAAGTGGGCGCCGCCGTCGATCGATTCCATCAGCTGCGCGGTCGACATGTTCATCGCGTGAATGAAGAGCGCCACGCCGAAGTAGCCCTCGCCAACCATCAGGTTCACGCCCTGATGGCGGTTATTGCGCGTATCCCGGCCGACAAAGCTCTCAAACTCGAGCTCAACGCCCGAACCCATCAGACCCTCCTGCATGTGCACGGCGTAACGGGTCGTCGGCGACGCGGGATCGGTGAAGGACTCGACGAGGCCCGCCGCGTCTTCGTCGTTGATGTCGCGGACCGACGCGATGGTGGTGCGCATGTGATCGGCGCCGAGCCGATGCCGATGGTCCGCGTTGCGCACGCCGCCGCCGATGCAGCTGCGGTTGAAGCTCTGGCCCATGATGGTGGTCGTGCCGTGCACGAGCGAGCGAAGCTCGCCCCAAAGGGCCGCCGGGCAGAAGGTGGTGTTGCGCGAGCGGTTGTCGGCGAAGGGCGCGATGTGCGCCTCGTACGATTCCTCTTCCGACCATTCGTATCGATTCATAAAAAGCTGGCTCGGATCGGGCTCCCACTCGGGCATGAAGTTGAAGGTCAGGTGATTGTGCGCGTCGATCAGACCCGGGCTGATCACGCCGAAGGTGTCGACGACGGTGGCGCCGGCTTCGTCGCAGCTCGCCGCAACGCAGGTGATCGTGTCGCCCTCAATGCGAATGGCGCCTTCGATCGGACCCGCTTGCGTGAGGACCGTGCCGGTGAGCACCAGGGCCTCGCCGTCGCCCCGGACGGCCGCCGGCGGGGAGGGTTCGCTTTCCGTGGGAAGCGGTCCCAGGTCGGGCATGCCCATTTCCGGCGTTCCCATCTCTGGCGTCGCCATTTCGACGCCGGCGTCGGCCATGTCACCGCCGAAGTTCAGGTCGAGTTGACCAATATCGATGGGCATGGGCGTCGGCGATCCATCCGAGCATCCAACGGCCGCCACGCCAGCAAGAAGGATGCAGCGAACCGGCGAAGGAAGAAGGAAGCGCACGGCGCTACTATAGCGAGTTCCCGCTGCGCCAAACCAGCGCGCACTGGGTCCAACGCCGGGCCACACTGTGCCAAGTGTGTGGCAAGACGCGGATAATCGAATAAATTCGAGCTGGCCCGAAAATCGCTACCTCGCTCCGCGATGACATCCCTTCGAACCCTGCTCCTTGCCCTCGTGTCCCTCAGCGCCGGCTGTTTCGGTTCATCCGTCGACGTGGCCTGCGAGTCGCCGTGCGCCGCGAGCGAAGTGGCCGTGGATTTCTGCGACCTGCGGGACGACGCCTGCCGGACCGTGACCGATTGCGCGGGCGAAGCCCAGTTCTGCGTCACGCCCACCTGCCGCCAGGCCCGGCCGGTGTGCGATGGCATCGAAGTCACCTCCTGCGAAGGTTGGGACAGCTGCGAGGCCCTCCCATGGTGCGACAGCTTCGTTCACTGCGCCGAGCCGATGGTGTGCACGGAGCCGATGTGCGCTCGTGGCGAAGTTCTCGTGAGCGGCCCTTGTCCGGCGAGCGGGGGCGACGTGGCGTGCGAAGAGCGACGAAGCTGCGGCGGGGAGGTGTACAGCTGCGTGGGCGGCGCGCTATGCGACGGTCCGCCGCCCGCCTGCCCGCCGGACATGGTGTGGGTCGAACGCTGCGATCCCAACACGAGCCCGACCTGTCGTACGTTCGTCGGTTGTGGGGTGACTTACTGCGAAGCGCCTGAGGTATGCACGGGACGCTTCCCAGTGCCGCCTATCGCGTGCGGCGATGGGGTGGCGCCATCGCCCGACCCCTGCACGCCGGAAGAGCTTCGCAACGGCACCTGCTACGAAATCGGCGACGCCTGCAACCCGCTTTACTGCCGTGCCGAGATCATGTGTGACATCGCGCCGCCCTGCTTCGATCTCGAAGGCGTAGTGGACGAGGGCCCGGGTTTCTGTCCGCCGGGCACGACCTGTTTGCAGCGTGAAACCGGATGCACCGGTCTCGATCCCTACTACTGCATTACGGCATGCCCGATCGACGCCCGCTGGATCGGCGATCGCTTCGAGTGCCCCACGGAGGGTGGCTGCTTCCCCCACTCGCCCTTTGGCGAGGACGGCGACGTGTTTTGGTGCCAGCAGGTGGGCCCGTCCTGCTTGGCCATCCCGTCCTGCGACCCCGGTGACTTCGAGATCGGCTTCTTCGAAGAGTGCCCCGCCGATGCCGACTGCTACTTCTCGAGCACGTGCGGCACATCCGTGCACTGCGAGCGCCGCGACAGCGGCCGCGAAGGACCATGAGGGTCCGCAGAAGCGCGAGCGCGTAAGCGGATAGAAACCTCGCCGCAGCGGTTTTCGGGACGAGCTACCTAGGGCGGCTCGAGGCCTCCGCGGGCGCGTCGGGAATGACCCCTTCGAAGATGCTGGCCTCAAGGGCGCGCTGGCGCGCGATGCGCACGCTTCGGTTCGCCGCCAGCTCCGGGCTTTCGAGGATCGCGTTGAGTCGCTCGACGCCTTGGGACTCCAGCAAGCGCAGGGCGTTGTGCGAGCTGAAGTTTCGGTCGGCGGGTACGCGGCCGTCTGTTTTGATGTTTGGTCGTGCAAAGGTGTAGGCGATCCATGTACGGCGAGCGCTCGAGCTCATCTGCTCGAGCATCGCGTCGGCCCGTTCGCCGAAGACGTCACGCACGTGCGATTCGAATCTGCGCTCCGCCAGCTGAAGCACGCCCGCGTAGGCGAGGATCTGATCGCGGGCGGGAATGCGCGCTGGCCGCACGTCTCGGGTCACGCCGTTCTCCGTTTCTTGACGCTCCGCCAGCGCCTCCCAACGCCGCCGAGGAACGTTGCGAATTCGGCCTAGCTGGCTCCCAAGGTGGTCGAGTCCGCCAAAGGACCACGTGTCGACGGGGCGAGCGCTCGCGGCCCAAAGGCCCGACGGGTGTTCGCGTGAGAGAACCGCCATCAGGAGGCCGGGGTCGTCAAAGACGCGGGATGCGCGACGAAAGTTGCGCTCCGTCGCCCGAGCGTTGCGTTCCACGGCACGCAGCGTGAAGAATGCGCGCGGGCCGCGGCGCAGGTACACGCTTCCTTGACCGGGAAAGCCGCCTTCGGGCACGCCGAACTCCGCGAGGCGTTCGTCGATGAGGGCGGCAACGGCGCGGCTGCCGCCTGCGAGCAGCCGCTGCGCGCCACTGCGAAGGTCCTCGGACGGGGCGGGGCCGCTCGCATCTTCGGCCGGCGCCGCCGGCTGAGCGTTCGTCGCAACTCCACCCGGTCGAACGCGGGCGATGGTTTCGGCGACGGACACGGTGATTTGAACGAAGACTGCATTCAGCGCGGCGGCGGCGGACCCGGAAGGGACGGAAGCGGAAGACTGGGCCAGCGCGGCAAGGGTGGCGGCGTTCGCCGCACCCGTTTCGGGCAAGCGCTCGCGCTGCTGAAAGGCGCGGAGGGCCCGCTCCGTCGCCGCATCCACGACGCCGCTGGGCCGGATGGGCACTCCCAAGGCTCGGCTTAGGGCGCGCTGAAGCTGTGCGACCTGAGAGGACTGGCTCGACTGAGCGGTTTGAAGCGTCGGCGCCGACGACGTAACTCGATGCATGGCGGCCTACTCGACGCTCGGCGCGCGC
>JBCCRV010000185.1:0-11220 GCA_039201085.1 Myxococcota bacterium
CACATGCCCCTGTCAACGCTTCGCCACGTTCCTCACGAAACGTCGCGCATGACTCGGGGTCACCGTGATTCGCTACATCTTCGGTGTAAGGCTCTTTCATCCTCAACTTTCTGCCGGTTTATCCCGGCGCACTGGGTGTCCTTGAAGCGGAAGAAGCGGAAGGGGTTTACTTCAAGCGCGGACACCCACTTCAGCGGAGCATAGGACCGCTTCAGGGTGAAGCGGTCGGGGTTTCACGTGAAACAACCGAAGCGACGCGCGTCCGTCGTCCCGTTTCACGTGAAACAGCGTGCAGCCACTGGACCGTATGCTCTCCATCGGCAAGAACACGTGCGTGCGCCCGTCTTTCGAGAGCTGGCTTGAAACGCGCCTTGCTGAACTGGAAGCGGCGCGCCTGCTTCGCACACCGTTGTTGGTCCAAGGCCAGGGCCCGGAAGTCGTGGTGGATGGACGTACGCTCATCAACTTTGCGGGCAACGACTACCTTGGACTCGGCGCACTGGCCGCGGCGGAGGCTCCGCCCAGCGCTTCCGCATCGCGCCTGGTCACCGGCCACGGGCCCGCTCATCAAGCGCTTGAAGCATCCCTCGCAACCTTCTTGGGCTACCCTTCCTCACTTTGCTTCTCGAGCGGATACGCGGCCAACGTGGGCACCCTTGCAGCGCTGGTGGGTCCGAACGACATCATTTTCAGCGACCGCCTCAACCACGCGAGCCTGATCGATGGCTGCCGGCTCAGCCGAGCGCGCGTTGTGATCTTCGATCACGCCTCTCCGAGCAGCCTTGAAGCGCTGCTTGATAAGGAGCGATCTGAAGGCGATCGGGCCTGGATCGTGACCGAATCGCTCTTCTCGATGGATGGCGACGCAGCACCTCTTCCGGCCTTTGCCCGTCTCGCCGCCCAACACGACGCTCAGTTATTCGTCGACGAAGCCCACGCGATCGGCGTCTGCGGCCCGGGCGGCCGCGGGCTCTGCGCGGCTCAAGGCGTCACTCCGGACGTGCTCATCGGCACGCTCGGGAAATCACTCGGCTCGCAAGGCGCATTCGTTGCGGGAAGTGAGCGACTGATCGCCTTCCTGTGGAACCGCGCGCGCAGCTTCGTCTTTAGCACGGGCCTCAGCCCAATCCTTGCCCAGACGGCGCTCCGAAACCTCTCGTTGCTCAAAGATGATGGTTTGCGTGCACACCTGCGGCAGCTCTCCGAACGGCTGAGCGCCGGCGTGGCGCAGGGTGCGTGGGAGCACCGAACGGGACCGGGCGCGATTCATTCGCTCTTGCTCGGCGACCCGGCAACTGCCCTCGCCAAAGCGCAAGCAACGCTTGAGCACGGCATCCTTGTTCGCGCCATTCGCCCACCCACGGTTCCGAAGGGCACCAGCCGGCTTCGTGTTGTCTTGAGCGCCTTTCACACGACGGACCACGTCGACCGGCTGCTTCGAGCCCTTCAATGACCCGCACCTTCTTCATAACCGGTACGGGCACGGAAGTTGGCAAGACCTACGTCGCCGCTCGATTAGTCAGTGAGCTAACCAAGTTCGGCTCGGTCGTCGCCCTCAAGCCTTACGAAACCGGCGTGGATAGAGAAGCCGTGGACGCGAAGGCACTGGCCGAGGCTTCGAACAGCAACGAGTATCACAATGGATACCTTCGCGCTCCGGAGCCACTGGCACCTGCGGCCGTAAAGGGCGGCGCGCCACCCATGGCCGACATCCTTCAAAGACTGGAAGCGGACCGCCAGGGCAAGGACTTTGCAGTGGTTGAAGGTGCCGGAGGCATTCTTGTTCCCCTTGGCAGCGGGCACGTCGTCGCTGATGTGATCACCGCCCTCGAAGCCACGGCGGTTCTGGTCACCTATGACGGCCTGGGAACGCTTTCCCACACGCTCACCGCGTGGGAAAGCGCCCGTTCGCGCGGCATTCGAATCGGCGCCGTCGTACTCAACGCCGGCGCATGCGAGACCGATCCGAGCCAAGCGAGCAACGCGCACGTGCTCTCCGACTACGGCGTCGGACCCATCATAAAAATCGCCCGGGGACACACAGACTTCACAGAGCTCGTTCAAACCCTGAAGGTCGAGAGCCCGAGCTAGCTCGTCCCCGCGCCTTAATCTCGACCCGACCGACGTATCCGAGGCGTGTGCCACTTCAGCCGGTCATCGCGCCGTACGCTTCTGGCCCGCGCTGTCCGCTCTCTCCTCTACCAACTGCTCCCGCGCTTCATCGCTCACCCGAACCTGACGGTAGCCGCCTGCGTTTGCGGCTTCATTCTTCGCGTCAACGACTAGGGGCCGCATGCTCAGCCCGTGCCTTGTCGGCAAGCGACTGAACGGTGGACTGCAATGCCTCCGCGTCCGTCCGATTCAGGTGCGGTGCCAATCGAACTTTGCTCGCGTCACTCATGACAAGTGCGCACCGAAACAAGCCTCGGACGCTGAATTCCGCGCAAGCTGCTCAAAAACCTGACCACAGCGATTCTTGGGATGAGCTCTAGCCGTCGAAGGCGGCAAGACCGGTGATGTCTTGGCCGACGATGAGCGTGTGAATGTCGTGCGTGCCTTCGTAGGTGAAGACCGTCTCGAGGTTCATCATGTGCCGGCCCACGGGGTATTCGTACATGATGCCGTTGCCGCCGAGGACATCGCGGGCCAGGCGCGCGATCTCAAGCGCGTGAAAGACGTTGTTGCGTTTCGCCATCGAGATCTGCGCGGGCCGAATCTTGCCTGCTTCCTTCAGCTTACCGAGGCGAAGCGTCAGGCACTGGGCCTTCGTGATCTCCGTGATCATGTGCGTGAGCTTCTGCTGCACCAGCTGGTAGCCGGCGATGGGCTTGCTGAACTGCACGCGATCCTTCGCATAGCTCAGGGCCGACTCGTAGCAGCCGATGGCGGCGCCGATGGCGCCCCAGCAAATGCCGTAGCGCGCCTGCGATAGGCAAGAGAGCGGTCCGCGCATGCCGCTGACGCCGGGTAGAAGCGCGTCTTCACTGACCTCCACATCTTCAAGAATCAGCTCGCTGGTGACGCTGGCGCGGAGCGACCATTTGTCGTCGATCTTCATCGCGGTGAAGCCCTTCGACTCGGTCGGCACGATGAAGCCATGCACGCGTCCGTCGAGTTTCGCCCAGATGATCGCGATCTGCGCGAGGTTTCCGTTGGTGATCCAGCGCTTCGTGCCGTTGAGTCGAAAGCCGCCGCCCGGCAGGCGCTCAGCTTTGGTGATCATGCCCGAGGGGTTGCTGCCGAAGTCGGGCTCCGTGAGGCCAAAGCAGCCGATGATCTTTCCCGCCGCCATTCCCGGCAGGTAGCGCTCCTTCTGCGCTTCACTGCCAAAGGCATGAATCGGGTACATGCAAAGCGCGCCCTGAACCGACGCGAAGGAGCGTACGCCGCTATCGCAGCGCTCGAGCTCCTGCATCGCCAAGCCGTAGCTGATCGCATCCATCCCCGCGCAACCGTAGCCCTCGAGGTTGGCGCCGAGCAGACCAAGCTCGCCGAACTCCTCGATGAGCTCCGTCGGAAAGGTTCCCGCTTGGTAGTGCTCCGCCACGATCGGCATGAGCTTTTGCTCAACGAAGGCGCGAACGTTGTCGCGAACCAAGCGCTGCTCGTCCGTGAGTTCTTCGTCGATCCCGTAGTAATCCACCCGCTGCATGGCAGCAGCCTAGTACATCGCGTCGCCCTTGCAGGCCGAAAGGGCGTGACGGCGGGTCACCACATCCCCGCACGTTCTCCACGGCACGAAGAATCGACCTGCCACCGCCAGCCGACTCGGCGCCGCAGTTGGCCGACGGCAGATCAGAGAATGGGATCGCTAGCGTTTCAAACGGAGCCTACCAACACCCGTATGAGCCCAGGTCCACGTAGATTTCCGAACCGGAAAGCAGCGAGATGGGATCGACGGACCAAACGCTGGAGTCCGGCGCCCACGCGTTGAACGGATCGGCATCACCGCTCCGCGCTTCGCAACCGCGCCGCAGACCCGCGAAGCTCTCGCCGTCCGCCAAGTGCGCATCCGAACCGACCTGACCCACGCTATCGACCACCGCATCATCGCACGAGAGCACGTACACATCGTTGCCGTTGTGGTTCACGCCGCCCGCGTAGCCGTCGCACGCGCCGGACCAGTCCTCCGAGGTGCGCGAACCGCATACGACGAAGGACTCGTCAGCCTCAAGCTCGCCGTCGAAGGCAAAGACCGCGCGGCCGGCTTCCGAACCGTTGGAGTAGATCTCGAGCACGCAACCGGCGGTTTGAAAGGGGAGC
The DNA here is from genome assembly GCA_039201085.1 of Myxococcota bacterium. Lineage (GTDB taxonomy): Bacteria > Myxococcota_A > Polyangia > Polyangiales > Houyiibacteriaceae > JBCCRV01. The sequence continues at coordinate 4,264 of JBCCRV010000185.1, forward strand.
GTGCCGGCGTTGCTCACCTCGACCATCTTGTCGTGGCCTTCGCCGTCGATAATCTGCGTCAGGAGGAGTGGTCCCGCCTCCGGGAGCGTGTCGTCACTGAGCGCCGAGCGGAGGAGTTCCTCCAACGCCTCGTCATACGTGGGCATCCGGTTCTCTACGAGGTAGTCGACAAGCACGTCGCTGCGAATGCCAAAGGCGCGAAGGGCGCGCCGCGCGCGCGTGTGCAGTTGGCGTTCAAGGTACGCACTCGCGTGCTGCTCCAGGTTGCCGGCGATGGCCGCTTCGAAAGCGTTCATGAAGGCTTTTTCCGCATCGGCCACGAGCGCCGCCATGTCCTCGTCCAGGCGCTCGAGGGTGGCGAGGCCCCGGTTGAGCACGGCCTGCAAGCGAACGGCGTTATCGATCAAGTCGCGGAGGACCCGCGTTTCCTGATGAAACGTTGCGGCCACGTCCGACACGCCTTCGCGCAGACGGTTCGCTTGAAGCACCTCGGGTCCAAACTCGCGCTGCGCATCGGTCGGGCCCGACGCCGTGAGCGTACGGCGAAGCAAGCGCAGGATGCGGTCGCGCTGAATGCGAATGCCGTCGAGCTCATCCTCCAGGGCGCCGCGCTCGTCGTCATGCGACTCGATGGCGGCGGCAATGCGCCGCTGCTCGGCTTCGGCTTGCCGTCGCTCTTCACGAAAACGCCGCAGGCGACTGTCGTTTGCAAGGTAGGAAGCCAAGAAGCACTCGGGCGACGGGAAGAACGCACACAGAATGAGGTTGTCGTTGTGGCGATCCTCGAGCTCGTCTTCCCGATCGTCGATGCGTCGCGCAATCACGGCGATTTCCCCGCGCTTGGCATCGTTGTCGGCATTCAACGAACGTAGCTCGCGCTCCAGCTCCCGAACCTCCGCTTCGCCGCGCCGAACGATGTCGTTGAGCGCATCTTCGATCCGCGCCAAGTCGTCGGCCGAAAGCAGTGACGCGCCTTGGTCGAAGCGCCCGTCAACGACGGGTCGGAGCTCGAACGCTGGCTCCGCCACATCAGCGCAGGCGGAAAGAACAAGGACGACCAAGAGCGCGTGCTTCATGGCCGCCACGGTTTGCAGATTGCGCGCCAAAGCGCCCCGGGGACGCGAGCGCGAACTCGGCACGACAAAGCGCATACCTGCGGTGCCGTGGAGTCAAACTACGGCACTCGAGGGACCGAATCGCGCCGCAAAAACGGAGCGTTCGCTCGCCACCGAGGTGGTCTCGCCAGTCGCCACCCGGGGCGATCATTGGCACCCTAGTGCATCCACCCACGAGCGGCGCAGGGATCAGACTCAGCCGAGATAAGGCACAAGTTCGGGACGCGGGCGCTTCGGCGACCAAAATGATTGCATGCGTTTGCTGTGGTTTGTCTCCTGCGCCTTGGTCCTTTGCGCTTCGCAAGCGGAGGCCCAGCCGCCCGGCGGCGACATCCGATTGCGCCTGGACGTTTCGACGAACCTCACGGTTGAACACCCCGCTGAGCCCTGGACGCTCTTCCAGCTCCTCGGCCACGGCGCCGTAGAGCGCCTTTGCGATCTGCCCTGCACGACCGAAGCCTCTCCCCGCCACCTGGGCCTCGGCCGGGAAAGCGGACGAATACGCCGACTTTTGCTCCCCCCTCTCAACGAACCCGCCTCGATTCATCTGCACGTTCAGAATGTGGTGCGGGACTACGAGTACCGCGTCCGTGAATGGACAGGCGCGGGGCTCATCTTGGTGGGGGGCCTGATGTGGATTGCGGCTCTCCCTTTTGCCATCGCTGGCGCGCGAAGGGACAAGCGCCGGATGCGAAACGCCGGCCTCGGCGTGTTGCTTTCGGGGATCGTCACCGAGTCTGTCGGCGGCCTTGTGATTCTACTCGACGACGGCCCCCTGCGCGCCGACGTCCAGGTCCGCCCGCTCTGAGCGGCAGGCCCGTGCTGCCCCGATCCGCATTTCGCGAACACCCACGGTTCAGCGCGCTCGAGAGCTCCATCGCGCGCGTGCGAAAACTCGAAAGGTTGCTTCCGCAGCACGCACAATCGTCGCGGGACTCGACCGGTTCGTCCTCTATCTGATTGCCTCGGATTCGTCGCTCGGGTCGACATCAAGGCGGGAGGACGAAGGACGGCATGCCCCATTCGAGAACGAGCAACGCTGAGGTCGGCGGGAGCGGTGGGTCCGAGGCGATCAAATAAAGGACGAACCGGTCTACGTTAGATGCAGTCGTCCGTTGTGCCGAAGCCCTCGTAGATCTCATCCCACGGGAGAGAGAGGAACGGAAACATCTGCCAACCTCCACTCCACTCATCGAAGGGATCGGTATCGGGACGATCGGACGAGCAGTACCGACGCATGCCCCAATAACCCTCTTCCGTACGCCAGCGCGCGGTGCCCACCTGACCCACCGAATCGGAAATCTCGCCGTCGCAACGCAACACCCACGCGTCCTTGATACCGCGGTCGAAAAACGCGTACTCAACCCCTACTGCCTCCTCCGTTCGCGTAAGGGGATCCAACAGCACGGCACTTGCACCCGGCGCCAGGGTGCCGTCGAATGCGTGCCGCCGCCCGTGGTACGTCTTCTCCGCCCTCATACACCTCCAAGAGGCAACCGGCGAGCCGCAGGGGAAGCGTTCCCGCGTTCGTCACTTCCACCAAAGTGTCGTGCCAGACGTCGTCGAGGGAGCGATCGACCAACTGCGTGAAGATCAGCGGGCCCGCCAAAGGCCTCCGGTCATCGGCCAGCGCAAAGCGAAGGTGCTCCTCAAGCACTTCATCGTACGAGGGCATGCGATTCTCAACGAGAAAGTCGACGAGCACATCGCTCGAAATACCGAAATCGCGAAGGGCCTGTCGGGCGCGAGCGTGGAGCTGTCGGTCCAGGTAGTCCCGCGCGTGCCGCTCGAGGTTTCCTGCAATCGCCGCCTCGAGGAACTCGATGAACGTCCGGTCCGCCTCCGCCAGAAGGGCTGCCATGTCTTCGTCGAGCCGTCGGAGGGTGAAAAGACCTCGATTGAGGACCGCCTGCAAGCGAACCGCGCTGTCGATCAGGTCCGACAGTACGCGCACTTCTTCCCGATAGGTGCCAGCAACATCACGTACGGCACGATGAAGCCGACTCGCTTCAAGCACTTCGCTGCCCCATTGGCGCTGCGCCTCCGTCGACGCGGATGCGCTTAGGTTACCACCCAGCAATGCGAGAATGCGTTCACGCTGACGACGAACGCCACGAAGCGCGTATTCAAGCTCATCCCGCTCCCGGTCATGCTCCGAGATTGCATCGCGCACTCGGCGTAGTTCCGCATCCGCACGCGCCTTGTCACGCCGGTACCGGGACAGTCGGGAATCGTTGTCGAAGAACGTCGCCACAGCGCACTCCGGCGTCGTGATGATCAAACACAGCGTGAAGTTTCGGTCGAAGGCATCCTCGAGTTCTTCTTCGCGATCCTCGATGCGCGCCTCAATGGCATCGATCTCTCGACGCTTGGCGTCGTTGTCGTCGTCCAGGTCCGCCAACACACGTTCAAGCCGACGTACCTCCGCTTCCCCGCGGCGCACGATCTCATTCAGCGAATCCTCAACGCGCTGAAGATCTTCATCCGAGAGAAACGAACCCGCCTGGTCGAAGCGACCCTCCACCACCGGACGGAGCTCGAAGGGTGCCTCCGCTACGTCGACGCACGCGGACACAACTAGAAGGACAGTCAGGGCGCTTCGCATGCCGTTGCTAACCGCAACCGTCATGCCAGGGAAAATACGGCCTCGGGCGACACCCGCCGTGCTCAAAGCGACACCCGTCGTCGATCGGCGCGATCTTGGGGGCTTGAGTCCCCAGCAGTCGACCACTCGACCGGCCATGCACCGTATGTATTGACGTGATGCGCCAACCCATACCCCCGCGGCCAGAACACATTGGTGACCATCCCTCCGCGCGTGGCTTCAAAACGGTCGACGCGGAGGCAACCCTATGCCCACACCCCTCGGCCTAGATTCAGGTAACGCTGCTCTCGCCTCCTGGTTTCTGCAAGACGGGCCGGCGTCCACAGGGGCTGGACGAAATTGCGTTTCTGCGGCACGTCTCGTCCATGCGTCCGTACAACTTTGCCGCCGGCCCGGCGACCTTGCCGCTTCCCGTGCTGGAAGCCGCCCGTGATGAGCTCGTCGAGTTCGGCGACACGGGCGTGTCCATGCTGGAGCACAGCCATCGGCAAGGGACGTACGAAGGACTGCACCGGGAGGCACTCGCTCGGCTGAAGCGTCTCCTCGGCTGCGAGGACACGCACGAAGTGCTCTTCACCACCGGCGGTGCCTCCACGGCGGGCGTGCTGGTCGCCATGAACCTGCTTCCGCCCGGCGGCCAAGGCCACGCGGACTACGTGGATACGGGCGTCTGGTCCGAGAAGGCCCTCGCCCGTGCCGCCCAGTACGGCAACGTGCGCTGGGCCGCCCGCGGGCGCGATGCCTCCGGCGCCGTCGTGCGCGCACCGATGGACCTCGACACTTCGGGGCCGCAGCCGCGCTACGTGCACGTCACCAGCAACGCGACCATCGCGGGCGTTCAGTACCGAACGCTGCCGAAAACGCGCGCGCCCCTCGTGGTCGACGCTTCCAGCGACATCCTCAGCGGCCCGATCGATCTGAGCGACGTGGGCGTGCTCTACGCGGGCGCCCAGAAGAACCTGGGCCCCGCCGGCGTGACCGTGATCGCGGTGCGCAAGGACGTGCTCGAAGACTGCCGCCGCGACCTTCCCGACGTCTTTCGCTTCGCGTGGTACGTGGAAAAGGAAAGCGCCGGCAACACGCCTCCGACCTACGCGATCTACATCCTCGGCAAGGTGCTCGAATGGATCGAAGGGCGCGGTCTTCACGCCGTCGAGGCCGAGAACGCCGAAAAGGCGAAGCGAATCTACGGCGTCATCGACGCCCACCCCGAGCTCTATCAAAGCCCCGTCGAATCGAACGCCCGCTCGCTCATGAACGCCGTCTTCCGCCTTCCCTCGGACGAGCAGACGGCCGCCTTCCTCGAGGGCGCAAAAAACGAAGGCATGATCGGCCTGCGCGGCCACCGAAGCGTCGGCGGCATTCGCGTCTCGATGTACAACGCCATGCCCCTCGCGGGCGTCGAAAAGCTCGCTTCGTACATGGAACACTTCGCCCCATAGACGGAAACGAAAAACGGAAAAGAAAAACGGGGCGGCCGCGAGTGACGGGATCGAGCTCCCCGGCGGAGCGCCAGCACGGTTTAAGGCAAAATCAGAAGCTCCGGCCGCGTGCGTCCGGCACGCTCGTCTCATGTACGGGAGGCGGTACACGTCACGGAAAATTCGTCGTGCGCGCTTGGGTCCTGAGCCCCGTGCCTGCACCTGCAGACTCGCCTTGAGCGGAGGGACCCCACTGCCCTTATGGATAGTGCTCGTTTGTGCATCCGCGTCCAGCGGATGTTCCGGAGAGCCGAGTTCGCCTCGCCCATCGGCGTCGAGTTCTCCGCAGCCTGCCAGCGCTGAGGCGGCGCGCTCCGCCGCTGCGGCGGTACGCGCCGCCCCCGAACCTGCCGAAGCGGACCCGCCGGCGCTTCCCACACGTTCCTGGTGGGAGTCGGTGCGATGCACGGCGCAGAGCGCGCGCACGTCGCGGCTAGAAGGCGCTCTCGGCGAGGCAAGTGTTGGCTTCGGACACGCCGGCGGCATGGCCGTTTGGAAGACGTCCCAAACGACCCTCCGCATCGCCGCGCTCTCGGCGGCCGGCGAACTCCGCGAAACGTTCCACGAACTGTCCAACGTTCACGAACTGAGCGACCCAGCCCTGGGGGCCGTCGGCGAAGGCTTTGGGTTGGTCGTTCACACCCGGTGCGGCCGACGACGCTGCATCCTCGGCTACGCGCTTGCCGCCAACGGAACGCCCAGCGACCACCGTGCGGAACGGCGACACTACCCGTCCCGTCCGCACGCACCGTTCCGCGTGACACCTCAAAACCGTCCGGCGCCGGGTCGCCTTTGGCTGACGCGAAAGGAACGCGAATACCGCACGGAGGTCGTCGCCCTCGGCTTGGACGAGGGCCGGCCGGCCTTCATGGAGCCGGACCGCTCTCACGCCCGGGTTCCCCTGCACGCTGGCCCGGGCACGTTCGTGGAGCATCGCTTGCTCCTGGATGTCGGAGAAACCTTCGACCTCGTGCGCTTGGTGCATCTGTTTCCACGGCCCACCGACACCCTTGAGTTTGGCGGCGATGCGATCGTCCCGCGGAGCGGATACGAACGGCACGACTTGCTCCTCGGTCCGTACGCCAGCCGCATCCGCCTGCGCGGTCGCGCCCGGGCGTTCGTATCGTCTGGCGACCAAGGACACATTCTCGTGCAGACGAGGCAAGGGCTGGAGCACGTGGTGGCGGAGTTTCGCGATTCGCCGCGCGCTTCCATCGTGTCGAGTGAGCCTGCAAGCGAGGATTCGCTCCCCGCAGCCTTTCGCGAGCGCGTATCGATGGAGATCGAAGACGGCCAGCTGCGCTTCGTCGATGTCCTTGGCAACGCAGTCGGCGCAAGCCTGGCCGTCCCCGACGGGGAAGTGCACTACGTTGGCGGCGACTTCGTCGTGACTTCAAGCGCCGAAGGAGTCCTCACAGCCACACCGATCCGGTGCCGCCAAGAGGGCTAAGGCTCCTTGCATCCACCCGATCGCCCATGAAAAAAGCCGCGCTGCTTTCGCAACGCGGCCGGTGGAGCGACGGGGGATCGAACCCCGGACCTCATGAGTGCGATTCATGCGCTCTCCCAGCTGAGCTACCGCCCCGGTTTGCGCGGTGTCGCACGGGAGCACGCCCCGCGCAAGGGAAGAGCGCGATACGATGCGCAGCATCGCATCGATGCGTCTCCGAGTGCGATTCATGCGCTCTCCCAGCTGAGCTACCGCCCCGGTTCGCGCCCGGTCGCACGGGAGCACGCCCCGCGCAAGGGAAGAGCG
>JBCCRV010000186.1:0-11139 GCA_039201085.1 Myxococcota bacterium
GCCGCACCTCGTTGCGGACCGTGGGCTCAACGTGGTCGATGTCGAGCATCATCGAACCGGACCGAATGATCCTCGATCCGGGGCGCATGAGCCGCATGGAACCGGTGCTTGAGTCCGTCATGACCGACGCCTACCGGCGACAGCGCCGAAGGACCCGTCACTCCCTCGTGTACGCCGAAGGCGGCGCGACGATCGCGAGCCTCAACCGGCGCTTGGGGGAACGCCGCCTCGCGCTGCCTACCTCCGGCGCTGGCAACGGCCACCGAGTGGCGGGCTGCGTAGCCACGGGCACCCACGGTTCGGCCATTCACTACGGAGCCGTGCACGACGCCGTTAAGGCCGTGCACCTCGTCGTGGGTCCGAATCGGGCGATCTTTCTTCAGCCCGAGAAGGCGAGCTGCAGCCCCCATGTCAGCCAGTGGCTTGAAAACGCCACCGGCGTGCGCACGGACCATGTGGTGGACGACGCACTCTTCCATGCGGCGCAGGTATCCCTTGGTGCATTGGGCATCGTTTTTGGACTCGTCCTTGAAGTCGAACCGCTCTACATGCTGCGCCGACGCGTGCGCCGCATGCAGCCCGAGAATAAACAGCTGCTAGAAGCCATTCAGCGAACCGCACCCGAGCTGATCTTTCCCGACGAGCCCACGCCGCACCACTTTGAAGTCGTCTTTGATCCGTACGGCAAGAAGAAGCAAAAGAGCGCGTACGTCGTCACGCACTACCGGGAGAGCGCGGAGGGCGTGCGTTTTCGTGCGGCCGATCCGATGAAGCCAGACATGGCGTCCGATCATCTGGGCCTCATCGGCGATCTTTCAGAAGCGCTGGACGGTCGCGCGTCGACGCGGGTCATCAAGAAGATCATTCGAAAGCAACTGCGCCGCCGCTACAAGGATGGCGAGCGCTCCAAGCGGTTTCCCGGTGAAACCTTCGGCTACACGGGCCTTCCACCCGGTGAGGGCGTCAGCACAGAGATCGTCGTGGACACGCGAAAAGCGCTCGACGCCCTTGAGCACATTCGCACGGCGCTGGCGGAGGAAGAGTCGAAGGGCCGACTGCTGCTCGGCGCCGTGGCCCTTCGATTTGTCCCGCGCAGTGCCGCCACCCTCGCCATGAATGCAAACGCCCGAAACACCTTCATCGAGCTGCCAAGCATTGCATCCACCGAGTCGGAAACGCTCTATCGCCTGTGTTGGGAGAAGCTGAAGGACGAAGGCATTGCCTACACATGCCACTGGGGGCAACTACACGACCTCTCGCGCGGGCAGCTGGACGAGTACTTTGGCAAGGAGCGCGTGGAGTCCTGGCGTTCGTCGCGCAAGAAGCTGCTGCCAACACGGATCGCCCGCGGGGTGTTTGCGAACCCTACCGTGGATTCAGCGGGCCTCATATAACGGCTGCGATCTCGAAGAGGAGAGCGTGCGATGAAGTCGCCGCCGTTGCGAGCACGGGCGCGGCTTGCCATGCTCGCGTGCGTCTTCCCCCCGTGAGTCCGATGAGCGCGACCTCCCCTGCCTACCACCTCAAGAGCGATCGCCTGCACCTGGAGGCATTCGACCCGGGGGCAGTCGATGAGGTGGTTGCGGTGTTGCGCGCGGAACAGGCGCGCCTGAAGCGCTACATGCCCTTCGCCGTCGAGATTGCGCCGCTGGACAAGCAGCGCGAGACCTTCGCGACGTTTCGTAAGCGATTCGCCGATCGAAACTTCACCTTCTTCATTCGCCACCGTTCATCGGGGCACTTTCTCGGCGGCTGCGGTTTGCATCCCACCGTAGGCCCGCTTGGCGCAGAGATCGGCTACTGGCTCCGCGCAGACGCCGTCGGGCACGGATACGCGAGTGAAGCCGTCAAAATGCTCTGCCACCTCGCCTTTGAGCAGGAAGGCCTAGACCGCGTGGAACTGCGAATCGAGCCGGCCAACGAGCCGTCGATCGCCGTGGCGACACGCCTTGGCTTTCGCCACGAAGGGGTGCTCGCCAGACGCTTTCCCTGGCCCAGAGGCGAGCCACGCGACGTCTCCGTATTCACGCTCTTCCACCATGAGTTTGCGAAGCGCGCGTGGGCGCAGCGCGCGGATCGCTTCGACGAATCGGGCCAGCCCCTGCCTGCGGCCAACTCCGAGCCATAGCCCTGCCCGTGGACCGATCTCACCTGCCGTCACACATCAGCTCCACCCGTTGCCCTCCAGGACGGCGCGGTGGATTCGTCGCTGGTATTCGCTGCCTAGCTGCGCTTGCTTTCGCACTTGGCGTGGGCGCGTGCGCGTCGGGCAAGCAGGTGGTTCCGATCGACCTAAGCGTCGCACCGGATGGTTCGAGCGACGGCGCCGTGGACAGCACGGTGGCGCTGCCTCCGTGCCGGCCGGGAACGCGGATCTGCGATGGCAACGTCTTTGCCGAATGCGGCGCCAACGGACGGACGCGCACGGTCCTCGAGCGCTGCGCGGACGTGTGCAATCCGGGTGTGGGGTGCGGCTTCTGCGAAGTGGGCGCGCGGCTTTGCGAGGGTTCGGAGAGCCGCATCTGCGACGCGACGGGAAACGGCACGCACTTTGGCCGTGATTGCGCCGAGGCGAGAAGCACCTGCGGCGAGGACGGCTTCTGCATGGACGCGTGCGCGGACGCCGAGCGAAACAACAGCTACCTCGGCTGCGAGTACTGGATCCCGTTGCTTCCCAACGGGACCGCCATCACCCCCGCGGCAGATCTACCGCCGCTCGAGTGGCGCGACGCCTTTGACGTGCGCGTCGTGGTGGGCAACGCCGGCGAAGACCCCGCCAACGTCACGCTCACCCAAGACGGCGTAGTGCTCTCATCGCACGTCATCGAAGTCGGCGAGTCCGAAGACATCGCCATTCCTTGGAACGCAGACATACCGGCGAACGGCGCTTCCTACATGGACGTTCCGATCCGCCTATTGGCGGACCGCCCCGTGACCGTCGCGCTTTTCAATCCCTTCGAATACAGCGTCGAAGAGGGCTTCAGCTTTTCGAACGATGCGTCGCTGCTCTTCCCAGCCCACACGTACCAGCGCCGCTTCGTAGCGGCGGGCTACGACACGATTGAGAGCTTTCCCGGCTTCGTGAGCGTGATCGCGACGCAGGACACGACACTCCGCGTTCACCCCAACACCACGCTTCGCGCCGGCGGCCCGCTCAGCGGAGCGCTCGCTGCCGGCGCCGAGGGCACCTTCGAGATGGTCCGGGGGCAGCATGTGGTTCTGCAGGGAGGCGACGTCAGCGGAACCCGCGTAGACGCGTCGGCACCGGTGGCCGTGTTCGCTGGAAGCCAATGCGCGAACGTGCCCACGGGCTTCACCGCCTGCGACCACCTCGAGAGCCAGATGCCGCCGGTGGAGACCTGGAGCACCACCTACATCGGCGCAGCCATGGGCGAAGTGACCGGCGTTCGTCGCAACCCCGTTCGCGTCTTCGCGGCGACCGACAACACCACCGTGAACATCACGTCGCCGCCCTCCCTGGATCGGGCGGTCACGCTGGACGCCGGCGACTTTCACGAGGTCTTCCTCACAAACGGTTTCGTGGTGGAGGCGAGTCAACCCGTGCTCGTGGCCCAGTACCTGCCCGGGCAGCAGTTCTCGAGCGGTTCGCGCGGCGATCCTGCGATGGTGATCCTGCCGCCGACGGAGCAATACCGAAACGTCTATCCCTTCGTGGCGCCAACGAGCTACCGCGAGGACGTGGACGGACAGAACTTCGTGCTCTTGATCCGCGAACCGGATCAAGCGATTCGCTTCAACGGCGAGCCCGTCGCGCTGACCTGGACCGCCATTGGCGATTTCGAATGGGCCATTCTTCCCATCGACGGCGGCGCACACGTACTGGAGGGCGACGAACCCTTTGGCGCGTTCTCGTACGGCCTCGGTTCGTTCACGTCCTACGCCTATCCAGCCGGGCTGGACTTGGAAGTTGTTCCGCCGCAAGTGCTGATGTAGGCGCCGTTTTTACGGATTCAGCGCAAGGTTCATGGCGGTGGACGTCGGGCCATTCGGCACGCTCGGTCCGTTCGCCGTCCGTGCGGCAGAACCACAGCTACGGGGAGCGCGCAGGCGAAGGGGCGGAACAAAGACTTGGTACACGGCCTGATAAAAGTTCGTCGCGCCCCGAAAGTCCGGCTCAGCGCCCAGCATGAAGGGTGCATCAACTGTGGCGACACCGCAGAAGGGCCTCAGGTACCAGCTCCACTGACTGCCGACGAGGAGCGAGAGCAGCATCCAAGTGGTGGTGATGGCGCCGGCGCGCGAAGCGCTGAGCCGATGGCGCGCCGCGATGGCGCGCGTTCGTCGAAGGAGCGCGAGCGCGCCGCAGCCCGCGATGGCGAGCACATTGAGGGCGAGAAAAAGTGGGTAATCGTTCAGCCCGCCGTCGTCAGCGCGCTCGAGCACCACGGCAAGGAAGAACATCACGGGCGCAAGGCCCGCGAGGAGCCTCGACGTATCCGCGAAGATGCGCAGTACAGAGCGAAGCACCGCCGAAGATCGAAGGTCCGGGCAAAGGGCGCGCGCCGCGAGGGCATAGGCCAACCAGCACACGAGCGCGGTGACGAGAAGAAGCAGCGGGAACTTGATCAGGTTGCGCAGGGCAAAGCGAACGCCGTGCACGGCGCCTATGTTGAAGCCGTACATCGCCGACGCTCCCACGAGCGTCAGCAGCGTGCGCGTCACGCGCCGAGTCCGAGAAATGCGCCCATGCGGTACGTGATGAAGAGCAGCAGGCACTGCCAGACCAACATGAGCGTGGTCAGATTGCTGACGTTTTCCTGGGCCGCGCGAATACGCAGGCTGCGCATAAGCTGGCCCATACCGGCAAAGAGCGACACGCCCAAGAGCACATAGGCCATGCTCTGCATCGTCCCCGATTCCGGCATGATGCTTCCCAGGAAGAGCACGATCGGCGCAAAGCCGAGGCTAAAGATGCTGGCGACGGCACTCACGAGCACACCAAGCGAAAGGCTCTGACTCACACGAAGCCCGAGCCCGAGATAGCCCGCGAAGATGTGCAGCGAAGGCAGACAAATGGCGACGGAGCCGAGGTAAAGGGCCGCGACGTGCCAGAAGCGCTCGAAGCCAAGCACGAGCCCAAAGGGCAACGCATAGAGCAAGCTGGCCGCTAACATGATCGTTACCAAAACCCCCGTCTGACGCCCTTCGACCACGGTGCACGTCCACCGCTCGCGCTCGCTCAGGAGCAGGTCGATCCAGCGCAGCGGTCGAAACGAAACGCGCAAGAGCTCGCTGCGGGCGAACGGCTCAACGGTCTTCACAATGAGCGCCGAACGGTACGGCGCCGCTTCGAGGTCGTTCGTCTCCTCCGCGGATACTGGCAGCATGGCTCGCCAACTAGAGCCGCTGAAAGGCGCATTCCGGAAGAACGTCAAAAACTTCTTCGCGTGACATGCGTCTGGGCAGGATGCGCCTCGCCTTCTTGCTGTTCGCCCTCGTTTCATCGGCATCGTCTGCCCATGCGGACGTTCACGCCCTTCCCCTCGCCGTGCATGCCGGCGCCGACGTGGACGTGGCTACGATCGCGCGATGGGTGGAGCAGACGAACGTGCACTTCGCGCCGGCGGGCGTTCAGTTCGTGCACGCGCAGACCCGCGTACTGCCCGGAAGCGCCTTACACCTCGCGAACAACCGGGACCGCCATCGATTGAAGCGCCGCTTGGTCCCGCGCCACATCAACGTCTTCGTCGTAAACGAAATCATCGACCCATGGCCGTCCGCTGCCACGCGGCGCGCAGCGGCGCGCGAAGGGTTCGAACCAAGCGGGCGCCTGGGAGGCGCGCACATCCCCGCACCCCGCCACCGGCCCTCGACCTACGTGATCGTTCGGCGCGGATCCTTGCCGCTCGTGCTCGCCCACGAACTCGGCCACGTGCTCGGCGCACCCCACCACCCCGATCCAACGAACATCATGAGCTACGGCCGCCACCGCACCCACTTCAACGACGCGCAGCTCGCCACCTTCCGACGGCGCGCGCGGCGATTGATCCGCCGGCGGGACGTTCGACGCCTATGACGCTTTCAGACAGAGCAGAGCGTCCAAGCCGGGGGCACAGCGAGCCGTTCCGCGGTTCCCTCACCCGGGTGCCGGGCCGCGCGGGCGTGAAACCACGCGACGACACCCTTTGCCGTGCCGTGCGCGCGTAGCTTCGCGTTCAGTTGGAGGAGCTCCGCGGCGGTATACTCGACAAGCAGCGACCCGACGCGCTGAAGCGGAAGCGGATCCCGTGCGGCGATACCAGCCCCGCTAGCAGTCCTTGGGCTCTTTCGGACAAGCTCGTGCCGGAAGCACTGTGGCGTTCATTCCGGCGCGCGTCGCGGCATGGGCAGCAAACGTGTGCTGAGTAAGCGATCCCCAGCGCGTTGGTATACGACTCGTAAGGCGCCGCCGGTGGCATAAAGCCCGTAGACTCCTTCGAAGTGTAGGTCACCAAGTTCGACTTCGGCGTAGGGACCGTCGACGGTCGCAAGCAGAAACCTCGCACGTACAGAGTCAAACTCGGGGGTGACTCCTTCATCTCGCAGGAGCAACGCTACGATACCCTGGGATGTTGCAGCGACTCCATACAGGCGAACCCGACCGCGGCCACGAAAGAGGGGCTCCTGTGCTGACACGGTTCGGTCGCGCGAAACCCAACGAACGTTCACACGGCCGGGCTGATCACGGTTGTTACCGATCAGCGCAAACCCACCGTCACGAGTTGGCCGGATTACTCGCCCGATGTCCAAAGTGCCAATAGCGCGTGGCTCCGTTGAGCCAGGTTCCAGCACGTGCAGGGTACGGTTCGCGGAGAATGGAAGTGCCTCTACGATCGAGAACAGGTAGGCGCCTTCCGAGTAGGCGACACTGCCAAGGTCGCCGTTCCGTTCATCTTCTAGGATTGTGATGGGTTCACCGCGAGGAAGGCCGCGCCGATCCGTTCGATGGGCCAAGACCCGAAAGTCGCTGTTCCTTTGATGGCTGGTTGTGACGAGAAACCCTTCATCCCCCGGCGCACACCGGATCGCCTCGGTGAACTCTGGAATCGGCCACTCCACCTCATCCGCCCCCTCTTCGGTCAAGCTCACGCCTCTTAGAAGCGCTCGGTCCGCTGACGTAAGAAGCGTCGTGTCTCCGCTTCGCGCCGCGCAGGATGGTTCTTCTTCGAGAAGGGTTCGCTCCAGGCGGTTTCCCGCTGTGTCGATGCGAACCCGCTGAGTTCCATTCTCGGGGTGACGCCACGCAATATCACATCCCGTTTCCCAGCACGCAGTGACGGGAGCCGTCGTTGCGCTCACGCGGTCCTGAATGATACGCGGTTCCAAATCACGGGCCGTGCGCAGCTGCCCAGACACCAACTCGAAGGCCGGATTCGTTTGAAAGTTGAGAGGTGCTTCGCGCCGCTGCACTGCCACGAGGAATCCGCCCAGCTCATCATAGGCCGCCGCGATCGCTCCGCCCGCGCCCCTGCGAGGCTCCGAGAAGGTTAGCGCGTGATTCTCCAGCTCCTCTCCGTCCGAATACACGTAGGGAAGGATCTCGAAGCGTGAACCGTCCCCTTCAAAACCCGCCCCGTTTTGCATGGCCACCATGCCGCCCGCACCGAAGTGCACGAGAGGAGCGAGTCCTCCGTGTTCGCTCGAAATGAGCAGTCGCGGTCTACCTACCACCGCAAGCCGCTCAAGCGGCACACCCCAAATCCCGCGGTCGACGTCACCAAGCTCGTGCCACATGAGCCAAGTCGTTTCACCGAACGTTGAGGTAGCGATACCGAAGCCCGGAAATGAGCCTCCATCTTCCAAGTCCAACGGGCGAGTCACCGAACCGTCCCATACATAGAGCGCACGTTCATTGGGGTGTGCGACGAGCGCGCTTATCCCCTCATCGCCGATGATAAGCGCGGCGCCAGTGCCAGCACCTTCAAAAGCGAGCTCCGAAGGCGGCCCGGGGACGAGTCCGTCGTCGGCTACCGTCATTCTAAGAAACCGATAGTTCGCAAACCGGGTGCCGTCGTCCGCCCGCGTTGAATACGCGCAGACAAGGGATACCTCAGCGTCGTTCGCCAACAGCGCGAGCGGGTCTCGCCAGTCGGCGCACTCGCCATCGTCGAGCAGACCTACAACCGGTCCGATGCTCAAATTTTCCAGCTCAAGGGAAGCACCTACAAGTCCTTCGGGACCATTCCACGCAGCAACGACACGGCCCGCTGCCTCGACCAGCTTGATCTTCGGAAGGAAACCGGTCGCTCCAAGGCGCAGTGGCCGGTCGTCGAGGATCTCTCCACTCCGGGAAACTCGAACCAGAAGTGCGGCACCGTCGTAGGTAAACGCAACCGCGTAGACGTCGTGAGCGGCTGAAAAGAGGATGTCTGCAGAAAACGCTCCGAGCAGCACGTCGATCGGTTCGTCGAGTACGACCTCGGGACTCGGAAGCGTTCTGGGGACTTCCACGGGAATGTCCGGCACCTGCGTATCGAGCGTGAGCGCTTGGTCCAGCGGCGCATCGGAGGAGCTATCGGCGCCGGCGTCGATGGGTTCGCCGAGGTTGAGCGAAGGACCGCACCCTGTGGTCACGGCGAGCGCAATGGCGGCCCAAGCGGACAAATGCACGGATCGGAACAACTGGAAGAAAAGCATCATCATTTGCAGGGCTCTTGTCCGCGATGGAAGCCATCCGTCACGGAGACGACGATTTTTCAAGTCCTCTAGTCTAACGCACGAGGCGTCTGGGAGCATGTGTCGGTCGTTTTGGCCACCGATGCAGGCCCAGAAGCTCTTCGAGTGTCCCGCCGCCTGATCACTGCGGCGCGTGCAGTCGAGCTCGCAGCACCTCACGCTCCGCAGCCAAGGCGCCGTTCGGGAAGCGTTCCGCGTGGCGCTCCAATGCCCGCTGCGCCTCTCGCTCGTTACCTTCACGCAAAGCAGCAAAAGCCACATCGATGAGGCGGCGCTCTGCAGCGAGTGAACCACGCCGCTCGCGGCTCATGGGCGAGGCTAAACGCCGCGTATCAGAACGGCGCGTGGACTCCATCGTCCCAACCTCGACCGAGGGCACAACCTCTTCAAGAGGTGAAACCATCTCAAGTGCAAGCACATCGACGGATGCGTCGATGAAGCCCGCGTCAAGCACGCTCGCCGCGTCGACAACTTGCACGGCCGGTTCAGAAACCTGCGTACCTGACTCGCTGGCCACGCCCATCCCCCATCCGACGGCGACGCCAACGCTCAGGCCCAACACCGTGCCCACCAAACCTGCCGACGTAAGTGCCGCGCCGCCCGCCGCTGCGCTCGCAGCACCGGCCACCTGACCGACCGCTTCCACGTGGGCCTTCACGCGCGCACGCATCTCCGGTGCCGCTTCTGGAACTTCGCGGAGACTCTCCAATACCCGGGAAAGGTCCGGCTCGTCTTGAATCGGTTGGTCGCTCACGGGGACACTCCAAAGAGGCGGCTGCCCAGCGCACGAAAATCTCGGCGCGCGAGACGGATGCGTGAGTAGACGGTGTTGAGAGGTAGTTCGAGCGCTGCTGCAATCTCTGGCGCGCTGTAGCCATCGACGTCAAACATCACAAGCACTACACGGCGATCAAAGTCCATTTGGTTCAACACCTGCTGTACCGCCCGCTGCTGGTCCACGACGGCTTCCGCCGAGCGACCATCTACGAGCGCCGTTTGCACCTCCGAACCCAACTGCTCGGAACGACGCCGAAGAGTGCGCCGATAGTTCGAGGCGCCGCGCACGGCGAAGGCCGCCAGCCACGGGCGAATTGGGCGCGAGCCATCGTATTGGTCGAAACGCTGATGAACGGCCAGGAACACTGTTTGTGCCACATCCTCAAGATCCGCGTCCCGAACGCCGAAGCGCCGCAACGTGTGGCACACGTAATCGAACTCCGACTCGAAGGCGGAGTCAAACGTCAGCGGTTCTTCCATCAGGCGAGCAACCCGTACCTCACGGAAGTCCTTGTCCGACGATCCGCGTTTCCGTCACGAGGCAAACCAAGAAACGCCCAAGCTCAAGGCGCCAGCGACGGGCGAGGGCTCGAATACAAGCGAATCCCCGACAAAGAACTCCGGCCTAGTCAACGCGACCTCCAAACTGAACGCAGCTGAGAGATAAGCATTTCCCAGGCAAAAACCGGCGCCAACTCGTAAGCCGGTGCTCGCCGAGAACGACGCCAACCAACTCGGCTGCACCACTTGATCCGCGCGCAAGATCAACGCCCCCACCCGTCCACTCACGCAACCGAAGAATGGCTCGATAACGCCGCAGCCGGCTAGGGATGCCCCAGCAAGGACGCCGCGAACTTCCTCCGCTCCCCTGGGTTGCGCGCTCGCTTCCGCCGCACCGGAGAGCTGTAGCCAAAACCGCCCCCTTCGCACCGTCATGCCAAGCGAGCCTCCAAGGCCCACACCCGGCAAAGAACCGATAGACGTCGACACCGATAGATCAATGGACAGTCGACGTGGGGGTGTCGCCGGAGCCGTCGAAATCGCGGTGCCGGCGGGGGAGGCTTGTGGGCTTTCGTCCTCCAGCGCCTGCAAGGCAGCGCGGGCACCGTCGGAGAGTTCAAGACTCCAGTGCGCTTGTGATTGGGACACATCGCGGGTGGTCGCCACCGCCCCATCACCTGCCTGATCGAGCGAGAGGGTCAAGACCATGGCAATCGCTGAGACGAGGTCGTCGCAGTCGCCCGACGCGAGCTCCCGAGTCGGTGAAGAGACGACTGCGTGAAACCCGTCATTCTGCGCATCGATGCGTACCTCGACCGCATTCGCAGCACGCTCGCTAAAAGGCAAACGACCCAATCTGGATACAACCAAATCCTGGAGCGTTTCCTCGTCGGGGCACGATGCCGGCGCAGAGTACTCAAGCCGAACTGCGGCCGCGTCGCTCGTTTGGCCTTCGGCTGCAGTTGCGAAGCAACTGACCGTGAGAGCTATGCACCAACTCGACAGCGATCCATCTCGAGGCACCGTTTTTCATGTACTGCGGTGTCTCAACCCGCAAGCACTCGAAAAAAACGAACGCGAGCGTGACGGATCAGAGCGGTTCCGGACAAGGGAGCGGCAAATGAAAGATTCACGAACAGACTCGCATCCGATTTTCTCGTTCAGCCTCGAACTCCCGACCGAGGC
>JBCCRV010000187.1:0-11123 GCA_039201085.1 Myxococcota bacterium
CATCGGCCTCACCGACGGCGCGTCGCGGACCGCCGCCGTCGACGCAGGCTGAAGTGCCGATGAGCAGCGCCGCGCACGCGAATTTCGTTGCCGTGTTCATGGTGAGGTTCCTTTATCACGAAAAGGCGTCATCAAAAGCCGACCTCCATCGAAAAGGTCGACACGCTCCAAAAGCCGTTGGGGTAGCTGCCCGTGCCGAGTTGAAAGTCCGAAAACACCGGGCGCGCGAGGGTGAATGCGAGGGCGAGCCGCAACGAATCGACGGGGCTCTGGTCGTCGATGCCGGGCACGGTCCAGTAGAGCGCGAGGCCCCCCAGCGTGTTGCGCATGGGTGAGAGCTCCCGGTCGCCCGTGAAGTACTGGCCGCGAGGCGCCTGCGCGTAGTCGTCGGAGTAAAAGGCGGCGCCGGACTGACGGTAGACGCGAAATCGAAGGTCGAGGCGAAGGCCCTTGGGAAGGCGCTGCTGGTAGCCCACCTCTCCGCTGCCGGCGTTGATCCCCCAGCTGTCGCGGTATGCGCGGAGCTGGGTGCGCAGTGTGCCGGCGAGTCTCGGCAAGGCCACCCGAACGCCGAGGGCGGCGGAGGCGCGTACCCGTGTACTCGGATGATGCTCCGCTGCGGCGAAGGGGCCGAGCCATACCTCGCGGTACGGGCTCGAGAGCAACCCCTGCGAGCGCTGCACGGATGTGACGAGCTGCATCGCTACGTCGCGTCGGGCAAGGTACGTAAGCGCAAGCTCGGCGCCCTGGCTGCGGATCGGCGCGGACCGTCGCTCGTCCGACGAAAAGCAGCCCTCGGCGTTCGGCAGCCGCTCCCGGTCGAGCGGGTCCAAGTCCCCGTTTCCGGCGACGTCGCACACGCGGTCGCTGGCGACGCTTCCGCTGACGTTCAACGTCAATGGAACGTCGCGAAAGCGCCGTTCGATGCTGGCTTGCACCGCATGGCTTCGATAGTCGCGCTCCGATCCATAGTTGTAGCCGCCGCGCACGGTGACCGAGTCGCCTTCCCACGCGACGTTGGCTCCCACCCGCTGGCGCACGTCGTTCATGCGCGTCGCGCTCGTGATCGCGTCGAGATCGGCGGGCGAATCGACGACGGCGACGGATGCGGCGGTGATCACGTCGGCTTCGTGATGCAGCGCGAGCTCAACGCGCTCGCTCACGCGCGCGCGCCCATCGAGGTTCGTTGTGAACGCCCGGGCATTCAGCGGCCCGCGCCGCTCTTCGTAAAGCGAAGCGCCCGTTCGAACGCTCGCCTGCGCCTGGGCGATCGCCGGGGCGCTGCTCGCAACGAGCGCCATCGCGATCAGTTGCAGCCGCATCCGCCGCCCCCGGTTCGCGTGGCTCGACCGGCGCCCTCCCGGTAGTCGATGGCGTGGTCGACGCTCGACTCGACGGCTGCCTCATCGCCAAAGGTCATCGCGGGATCGGCGTGCAGTTCGCGCTCCCACGGCCGCGGCGGCGAGCAGGCGACGAGAACGCCCGCGAGCAGGGCCCACCTCATAGTTCGGTGCCTTCGATCCATGCGCGAACGATCGCGGCTTCGCGCGAGCCTTCGCGAAAGAGCGTGACGGGATGGCCGCGCCCCAAGGGACGCCGGTAAAAGTCGCTCCGGGCGGCGGAGGCGCGCGTTTCCGCGCGCGAACGCGCGAGGTTGGTGTAGAAGCGGCCGTCGACGGTGCCGACGGGCCGACCTCCTGCGCACGCGGGTTGGGCGACCGTCTCCGCGACGGGGTCGAGGCGCAGCGCCGTGCGATCGGTGTGGCAGCCCACATCACTCGCGCATCGATGGGGCGTGATGACTTCGGGCTGCACGAAGCAAAAGAAGAAGTCGGCGTCGAGTGCCGGTCGGGCGGACGCCATGTTCGCGTCCGGCAGCGCTGGATCGAGCAGCGGATCGGAGCCCAGCTCCACGGTGCAGCCCGCCAAGAGCAAGCATGCCGCAAGCGCTGCACGGCGACCGAGCAGTTCTAACGGCGACGGACGAAACATAACAGGACCAATAGGGACCACAGGTTTGGTGTACCCGACGCGCTGCACCCCGAACCGGAGCCAGAGCCGTCCATGCCCGCGTCGCCGACGCTAAAATCCGGGGGGTTGGCATCCGATGGGGCGGCGTCGATCGCTCCGGCGTCGAGCAGACCGGCGTCGATATCCCCGGCGCCCTGGTCGGGCATTCCGCCGTCCGGCATGCCCGCGTCTTCTTCGATTTGAAGCGCCGCCACGCACGCCGCCGTTTCCGTGGCGGTACCGGCGCAAACGCTGGCCCGGTCGCTTGGACCCACGGACGCGCCGTTCACGACCGCGAATACCAAGGTATCGTGGTCCGTGAGTGAGAGTTCGATGAAACCGTCGTCGGAGCGCACGACGGATGCGAGGTCTGCGCTGCCTTCCCGGGAACCCATCGCGATCAAATGCAGCGGCGCCGCGCCATTGACGAGCTCGATGCGCACGTTCCGACGTGCGCCTAGCGGCGCCTCGTACACCCGAGCGGCAGCGTGAAAGTGGCGCGGTCGCTCGTCCTCCAGAGGCAGCTCCACTTCGCGTGGCGTCACCGTCGGGTAGCGCGCGCCCTCGGCGTAGCCGTCGGGGTCGTTCTGGCCGGTCCCGAGGTTCCAGCGAACGAAATCCGCGTACACCTCGGCGAAGGGCGCGTCGAGCTCCTCGACCAGCGTAACCGTCGCGTCGCGCCACTCGACGCCCTCTGCTTGCTCGAGCAGCTCGACGATGGCGTCCGTGCCGTATCGTTCCTCCATGAAGCGAAAGAAGAGGGCGCTCCCGTATGAAAAGCGGTCGAGCACGGTGGCGCTCATGCTAAAGAGCGGCCGTTCGGGCTCGCTCAGGAAGCCGAAGATGGCACGTTCAAAATCGCCCAATGCGGGATCGACGGCTTCCGTGCCCCAGGTGGCCGTGCCTTCCGAAAGCACCGCGGACGACTCGAGGCTATACGCGGCTTGAATGGCGTGAAAGAGCTCGTGCGACCCCACAACCCGGACGGCCACGTCGAGGTTGAAGTACCCGTAGCCGGCGAAGTCGTTCTCCTGAACCATGTAGCCGCTGCACGTAGCCGTTGCGCATCCATCGCGCTGAAAGGCTCCGTCGGCGCTGCGGCCGAAGTCGATGAGGTACACGTCGGGGCGTGCGTCACCCCCAAGCGCCCCATCGGGGAGCGGCATGCGAAAGCCGAGGCGAGCATATTCGCGGAGCGCAACGTCGTAGTTGCGCGCCACCATTTCTACAAAGTCGGGCGCCCCCGTATCGTCCGTGTCCTCGCTAGGAACGGCGTTCGCCCCCTCAAGCGCATAGTGCACGCGAACCTCTTCACCATCGAAGCGAAAGACCTCGTCGCCCACGTCGAAGGCGAACAGCAAGGTTGGGTCCGTATCCGGGCGCTGCGCGTCGGCGGGCGAAGCCAACGCCAAAACGGCGGACGCTAGCGCAAGCGCTTGTGCCTTAAGTCTGCCCACGATGCTGACTTGCAGCATACCGCGGCCTTCCACGCAAGTGCAGCTTCGGCGGCGGCCGCACCTTGGCTCACGGACGTTCCTATTCGCACGATCGCGCGGCGTCAGCACCGTCCCTATCGCTACAGGTACGCCCAGCGCAGGGTGACGTTGCCCGATCCAGACGAGCCATCGCCCAGGGCGCCGGCGCCGTCGCAGTTCGCTTGCTGCGCTTCCGAGTAGTACGTGTCGACGCGCAGCTTCACGAAGCGGCCGTCCGTGAGGCTGACGATAAACACATTGCCGGTCATTCGTACGCAGCCCGGGTAGTCCCAGAAGCTTGCGAGGGCGACGCCGGGCGAGCCGAACCCGGAGCCGTCGGAGACAAAGGAGCAGTCGTCGGCGAAGTAGCCTTCGGCGCGGAAGGGAATGCCGTCGGGCACTTCGGCAAGGGTGTCGAAATCGGTATCGCCAGCCGTTCGTCCGCCCTCAACGCAGCTTGGGCCCGACACGCCGCTGTTGAGCCGGATGATGAAGCGCCGGAATGCGATGTCCCACTCCGTCGACTCAAGCGCGTCCAGGTCGTTGAGTTCCACCTTCTCAAGGCCCGTATCCGTGAACCGCGCGTAGACGTAGCTCTCGGAGGGCATGAAGCCGCCGCCGGTCGAATCAACCACGGATGTAAAGCCGTCGTCCGCCGCCGTGTTTACGATCTCGCCGTCGGTGATGTTCTCGCGCAGTGTGAGCCGAATGATCTGTTCGTCGATGCACGTGGCCGCCGTGCCCTCGCAGAGCGGCGGCGGCGGCAGGTCCGGGGCGCCCTCGTCCACGCTCATATCGATTTCCGTTGCCATTTCATCGGCGGCATCGGCGACGTTGGTGTCGATGGCCATGTCTTGGGCCATGGCCGTGTCGACGCTGCTGTCGATCGGGGGCGTGCCCGAATCGTCGTCTCCGCAAGCGCCTCCGAGAAGGGCTGCTACCATAAGCAATCTGCGCATCATAGTGCAGAGCTTGACCGACGGAAATTGAAAGTCAATATCAAGTCGTGACCTTTCGCTCACTTGGCGCTGCCATTGCCGTTGCGATCAGCACCGCTTCGGTTCTTTCGGCCCAAACCTCGCCGGGGGCAGCGGCGGTCGAATGGCTCTTTGACGGCGAGCGCATGGTTTCGGTGCAGCGGGTGGCGCAAGGCCTGCTCTGGGCGGGCTATCCGGTGGGCGTTGACGCACACGCGATCGTCGAAACGGACGGCGAGCGTCCCGCCGGTTTGATCCTTGTGAAGCAGCTCTCGCCGACGGCCTTCCGGGTCCGCGGGCGGGCCGGCGAGGACGGGCTCGACGTGGCGCTGCGCCTTCGCCCGCAAGTGGCCGCGGGCACGATCCGTTCGGCGATACCGGACATTCTCATTCCGCACCGACTCGCCGACATCGACGTGCCTCCGAACGACCCCCGCTTCGGTGGCCAGTGGTACCTCGACCGAATCGACATCGAAGCCGCGTGGCGCCTGCAGGATGGCGACCCGAGCGTCGACATCGTGGTGGTCGACAACGGATGCGACGAAGCCCACCCGGACCTTATCGCCGACCGTCTGCCAGGCCGCGACGTGCGCGACGACGACGACATCCCCGAGATCCGTCCGGGCATCAGCAACGAACACGGAACGGCATGCGCGGGACTGGCGGCGGCCGCGACCGACAACGGCGAGGGGATCGCCGGCACGTGCCCGGAGTGCACCTTTCGCTGCGTGCGTCTGCTCGGTGAGGGTCCCGCGCCGCTGAGCGCCGACGTGCAAGCCTTCGAGTTCGCGACGGAAGTCGATGCCGCCGTCGTGTCCAACTCCTGGGGCTTTCGCGATCCCATTCCCGTTCCAAGTGCGCTCCGTCGAGCGATCGAACGCACGATGATTGAAGGTCGGGGCGGCCTCGGCGCCGTGGTCGTATTTGCCGCCGGAAACGACAATCGGCGCATTGGCGCCGCGGAACTTCAAGCCATCGACGGCGTGATCAACGTCGGCGCCTCGAACTTCTTCGACGAAACCACGGCCTTCACAAACTTTGGAGATTCGGTGGACATCGTCGCGCCGACGGGCACGATCACCACGGATGTAAGCGGTCCCGACGGCGAAGACCCAGGGGACTACACCGAGAACTTTGGCGGCACGTCTTCGTCTGCGCCCGTGGTGGCGGGTATTGCGGGGCTGTTGCTTGCCGCCGATCCGACGCTCGAAGGGTCGCGGGTCCGCGAGATACTCATCGAAACTGCCGAGCAGTCATTCTTCGCTGCCCCGGACGACACCGGCCACGACGACTTCTACGGCTTTGGCGTCGTTCGACCCGCGAGGGCCCTCGAACGGCTTTTGGGATTGGATGGGCTGGACGCGGGCGTGGACGCGGGCGTTATCGATGCGGGCGCCAGCGACGCCGGAGTCGCGGACAGCGGCGCCGGCGATGGGGCCATGGATGGCGGACCGCCCGATTCGGGGAGTCCGGACGCCGAAGCGATCGTGGATCAAGGCGTCGACGCCGCCGAGCCGATGGAGGGGTCCGGCGGTGGCTGCAGCGCTCAAAACCCGCGGGACGCCGGATGGATCGTCAGCGTCGGATGGCTGGTGTTGGTCGGTCGCCGACGCAAAGGCTGAGCCAACGCTTCTCCACCGCGCTGAGCAGTTCTGTACGGGACGGGCCGAACTCCCGTTCGCGTGGCAGAGCGGCACCTCGCCCAAGTGCTGCATCATCGCCGCTTCAAGGCGTCTGCCCTGGGGCCAGCCTTCAAGGAGGCTTCCCCCGGTCCGCACGCAGGTAGGAAACACAGTGACGGACGTACGAACCGGGGGCCTCGAGAGCCACCCTGCTCCATATGAAAACGAATGTCAATATCATTTTTGTGACGGAGGGCTGGAAGCCGCCACTCTCGATCGGTCCGCGGCCGGTTTAGCCAGCGAAGGCGCGTATGATCCGTCGCCACATACGGGTCCAAAAGCCCGCTGGCTTCGGGCGAATTTCCAGCCCGGCGTTCGTATAGGGACGAAGTTCGTCGACCGTCGGCATCGGCACGGTCTCGTCGTCGCGTTCCGCCGTGCGAATGCCGTAGGGCAGGGTGGCATCGCGACGCGGCTTCTTGGGCGCGGCTTCCACGGTGTCGGCGAGGGGGTCGACGGTTGCGTAGGTGGACTTGGACTTCGGTGCCGGATTCGGCGCGCTCTCGGTTTTATCGAAGAGTGCACGGGTCGCGCGCATCGCGCGCGTCGACTCGATAAGAAAGGGCAGCGTGGCATCGCGGGTGCCCTGGTAGCGCACGTCGAGCACCAGACTGGGAACGCCGTTGCGAACGGCGACGGACACGTTTTCCAAGCGACCTTCGCGCCCTTGGTCGTCGCGGAGCCGACCTTGAAGCTGTAGGAAGGGCAGTTCTTGTCGGAGGGTCACCCCCGATGCGTCCGCATGCGCGACTTCGGCCCGAACGGGACCCTCCACCCCTTCAAAGAAGAAGCGGCGGCTCGACGCGGCTGCGGCCTTTGCAAAGGCAGAATTAAGGGAGCGGTCGTTGCCCGCGTTCGAAAGGGATTCGGTCCAGCGCATGGCCCGACTAGATCGTATCGGTTCGGACCCGTCCAATTTTTGCGCAGTGGTGCCGAACGCATCCCCCGTCCGTGGGGCATGGTCCTTGAGGTGTGCAGCACACGGAGTTGGGCTAAGGACTTCCATGCTTCGAACCGAGACGACCGCGCCAACCACGATCGACGCCGTGAATCCTGCGACCGGGGAGCACCTGGGCACCGTGCCAATCATGGATGCGGCGCGGGTGCGGGCCGCCGTCGAACGTAGCCGAGTTGCGCAGCGCAGCTGGGCCCGCACGTCCTTCGCGCAGCGGCGGGCCGTGCTGCGCTCGATCCTTGAACTTACGCTCGAGCGCCACGAAGCGATCTGCGAGCTCTCCCTCAGGGACAGCGGCAAGACCATGGTGGACGCCGCCCTAGGCGAGGTCTTTCCCGTGCTCGAGAAGCTGCGCTATCTCATCGCCCACGGTGAAAGGGATCTGCGGCCCGAGCGGCGGCGCAGCGGCATCCTGGCGCAGAAGGGCGCGCGCGTGGAGTTTCATCCGCTCGGCGTCGTCGGCGTCATCTGCCCGTGGAACTTTCCCTTTCACAACCTCCTATGCCCGGCCATTCCGGCGCTCTTTGCGGGTAACGGCGTGGTCGCGAAGGTGTCCGAGCACACGAGCTGGTCCGCCGAGCCCTACCTGCAGGTGATGCGCGACGCGCTCTCGATGAACGGCCATGACCCCCAGCTTGTGCAGGTGGTCACGGGTTACGGCGCTACGGGCTCGGCCCTTGTCACGAGCGGCGCGGACAAGATCTTCTTCACCGGCTCACCTCGGACCGGCCGCAAGGTGATGGAAGCCGCGAGCGCGGGCCCGACGGATGTGGTCTTGGAGCTCGGCGGCAAGGATCCGATGATCGTCTGCGACGACGCCGACCTCGGGCACGCCGTCGAGCAGGCCATGCTGGGCGTCTATACGGCTTGCGGTCAGATGTGCGTCGGCGTTGAACGCATCTACGTCATGGACAGCGTCTACGACGAGTTCGTGCGTCGCGTGCACACGAAGACGAGCGCGCTGCGTCAAGGCGCGCCTGGTGGCGAGCAGGTCGTCGACTGCGGCGCCATGACCATGCCGCGCCAGCTCGAGATCATTCAGTCCCTCGTCGACGACGCCGTGGCCAAGGGCGCGAAGGTGCTCCTCGGCGGCGGACCCAACGCGGCGCCCTTGGGCGGCGCGAAGGCCGGCAAGGCGGGCCAGTTCTATGCGCCTACGATCCTCACGAACGTCGATCATTCGATGCGCATCATTCACGAAGAGCAGTTTGGCCCCGTGATGGTCATCGTGCGCGTGGGGGACGAAGCCGAGGCGATTCGACTGGCGAACGACAGCGAGTACGGCCTCGGAAGCAGCGTCTTCACGAAGAGTGCGAAGCGCGCGGATCGCATCGCCTCTCAGCTGAAGACGGGCATGACCGTGATCAACGACTACGGCATCGCCTACATGATTCAATCGTTACCCTTCGGCGGCGTGGGTATCAGCGGCGTTGGCCGCATCAACGGTCGCGAGGGCCTCCGCGCGTGCTGCAACACGAAGGCCGTCGTGACGGACCGCTTTGCCCTTGGCAAAGGCGTGAGCGTGTACCCGATTCAAGCCAGCACCTACGAGCTCGTCAAAGAGATCTCCACCCTCGTCTACACCCCCGGCCTTCGCAAAAAGCTGCAGAGCGGCGCCCGCGCCGCCAAGCTCTTTGCGAAGGAAGCGGTGTCCCGGCGCCGCTGAACAGCCCGATGGGCGGTGTGTCCGATAAGAAGATCAGCAAGCGGCTCTCCTATTGGCTCCGGCATGCACCCGAGGCCGGCGGGATCGAGCTTGATGAAGCGGGCTGGGTGGACGTGAGCGTGCTGCTCGAAGCCTTCGCTCGAAGCTCAACGCCGCTGGAGCGTGCTCGCCTTGAGCGCATCGTGGCCGAGTCCGACAAGCAGCGTTTTGCCTTCAGCGCGGACGGAACGCGCATTCGCGCGAACCAAGGCCACTCGGTTAGCGTCGACTTGGGCCACGAATCTGCCGAACCGCCGGCCGAGCTCTTTCATGGCACGGTCAGTGGAGCGCTGCCGTCGATCCGCCAGCAGGGCCTGCTTCCCCAGAGCCGTCACCACGTGCACCTCTCGGCCGATCGGGCCACGGCGAAGAACGTGGGCTCGCGCCGCGGCCGCCCCGTTGTGCTCACCGTCGACGCCGCCGCCATGGTGAAGGCTGGCCACGTCTTCTATTGCTCCGCCAACGGCGTTTGGTTGACGGACGCGGTGCCCAGCGGGTTCCTACGCTTTCCCGAATAGACGCGAGGTCGGCGACCGCCCGAGTTGGACCGCATCCAGCAATCCGGCTGCGTTCGTCACGCTCAGCGCGACTCGAGGGCGCCGAGGTCGGCTCCCGCACCAAGGGGGCGCGGGCAGTTGAACACATCTTCAAAAGGAAAGTCCGCCCGCACGGCGTCGATGGCCGGTGAAGCCAATAGGCGATAGTCGCCTGCCCCAACAAAGGCGGGTGTGATTCGCGTGAAGGCGCCGTCGATGGGCGGCCGGCTCGCGTCGTCTTCCACGTTCCAGAACACGTTCTGCGGCGCACGATAGTTCACGTTACTGAAGGCGCAGAGGGTGCCTTCGGCAAAGACGCTGGTGCGGATCGTGGGTGGACGATCCATCCCGAACACCTGCACGGCCGTGTCAAAGTCGACGTACGTATTAAACGCGAGATCGGCCGTGATGTCGGCCATGAGTCCCGTTTCCGAAAGCACGACGGGGCGCTCCACGCCGATGAAGAGGTTGTTGCGTACGGTGATGTCGACGGTGCGCACGGCGTTGTCGAAGCGGGTGGATGCGACGATGCCGGTGCGTCCTCCCGTGAACACGTTGCGTTCGACGGTGGCGATCACCCGATGGCCAATAAACGCATCGCGGGACTCGACGAGTACGGCGCCTTCGTCCGTGCCCGCGATGCGATTGTCCCGAATGATCACCTCGCCCGTTCGGTTGGCGGCGATGGCCGCCGTGTCGGTGGTGTCGAAGCCTTCCACGACGGCGTCGCCTTCAAGCAAGAGGTTGCCCGTCAGCGAGGCCCCCTCGCACCCGCGAAAGGTGACGAACGGTGGCACGCGAAAGAAGCCGACCCGTGCGGCACGCACTTGAATCGTATCGCCGCCAGTCACGTCGTCGAGCTGGTCCATCTCGAGCGGCAGTTCGATCACCCGTGGGTCTGCCGGATCAAGGCACCGAAGACGCACTGGTTCGCACGTGCTCGCAGTCCCCATGTCGCCCAAGTCTGGTAACGCCGTGTCCGCCGGTCCTGCGTCGTCGACGCCCATATCGGTGGATCCGATATCGACCGCACGCATATCGATCACGCGCATGTCGACGGGGGTGACCACATCCGGTGCGTTTGCGTCGACGGTTCCCGTGTCCGCGGGCGGGCCATCGGCGCCGCCCGTGTCCGCGGGCGGGCCATCGGCGCCACCCATGTCGATCGGGCCGCCCAAGTCGGCTGCGCCCCGATCGGGCCCAAGAGCATCCGCGCCCCGATCGGGCGGCGCGGCGCCGTCGACCGATGCGTCGTCGCTACCGACGCTAAAGTCGCCCGTGCACGAGGCGAGAAGCACGACAATCGCCCAGGAGCGGCCATAAACCGAGCGAAGTCCGTTGGGAGCGCTGCGCACCATACGTCCGCCGGGATTCTTGGGATGAGCTCCAGCCATCAAAGGACAGGGGCGCCGGTCTTTTCTCGCACTTCAGCCGCGTCGACGCCGGGTGCGCACTCCACCAAATGAAACGTGCCGTCGCGTACGTCGATCACGGCGAGGTCCGTGATGATGCGGCTCACGACGCCCAGTGCGGTGATCGGGAAGTTGCAGGACTCGACAAGTTTGGGCGCGCCCTTCTTCGTGACATGGGTCGTCAGCACGAGAATGCGCTGCGCGCCTGCAGCGAGATCCATCGCGCCGCCGATGCCCATCGTCCGTCCACCCGGAATCGACCAGTTTGCGAGGTCGCCGCTCTGGCTTACCTGCATGGCGCCCAGGATCGCGAGGTCGACGTGGCCACCGCGAATCATCGCGAAGCTCGTCGCCGAATCGAAGGTGCTTCC
>JBCCRV010000188.1:0-11110 GCA_039201085.1 Myxococcota bacterium
CACGCTTCCCGCTCACGCTTCCCGCTCACGCTTCCCGCTCACGCTTCCGCTCACGCTTCCCGCTCACGCTTCCGCTCACGCTTCCCGCTCACGCTTCGCACGGACCAGACGGTCAGAGGACGGCACGCGAGTTTCGTCCCCACTCCAGCGCGATCGGGACCTTCAGAAACGCTGCGGGCCGCGAAGGCGGTAGCGAATCTGCTCTTCGCGGGCCGTGTCCGAGGTGAACTCGTCGGGCATGAGCACATCGATATGACCGTCGCGCCGCAGGTCTGCGAGCGTGCTGCTTAGCCAGCGCGGGTAGCCGAAGCGTCGGGCCAAGTCGGCGTGGCTCTGTTCGGTGCGAAGGGCTCGAAGCACGCGCTCACGATGCTTTCGGCGCGGTCCAATGAAGCGAAAGACGACAAACGCGACGGCGAGGAGAATCAGGAGCGCGCGTGTAAACACGCGAGGAGTATGTACGTAGGGGGAGGTTGACGCACGGCGCCGTTGGGCGCCGTTTGCAGCCTTGCGGAGGATTGGCTACCGCTAGCCCATGGCGAAGGTCACGCGCGCACGCTTGGCGACGTTTCTGGCCGGGGTGGTCGGCGGCTCGGTAGGCATGCTTCTGAACTACGGTGTCTTTCACCTCGTGGGTCCGGGCTACCCCGTGGGGCCGAGCACGTTTGTCGCGTTTGCCGTGGGCGCGTTTGCAGCGATGCATTTGAGCGACCGCTTGGGCAAGCGTGCCTTGCGCGTGATGGCGCTTTCGGCGGGCGTGCTCCTGGCGTTCTCGCTGGTCGCCGCCCTCGTGCTCTCGGGCTGAGGGCGGCGCCGAAGGCGAACGTACCGAGCCCGTTCATAGGCCTGCCTGCAAATGCGTGAGCTCGCGGCCCGCGCACCCGTGGGCCGAGCCGGCGCCGATCACTTCCACCCAATGCGCGATCGCCGATGCCGAAGGGGCGCCGAATACGCCGGACTAGCCATCCGCGCGGAAGGTGGCTCAAATACCCGATCGTATTCGGCGGTTTCGATCGGTCTTGCTGCTTGGGTTGAGACGGAAGATGCGTCGATAATGTCGCTCATATCCGAAGATATGGGGCGTTATGGACGCATCGATCGGATTCGGCATCTTGGATCGACCGTCATCGGTCCGATCGAAAGCGGCAAAAGCGATCGCCTCGATCTTGAGGCCGATAGACGGATCGCCAGCGCTACACCCCAATATATTGGGGTTGCCATGCGCTGACCTACGCCACCTTTGGGGTGATGGGTTGCATCTGTGATCCCTCTTCGGTACCCGAGGAAGGCTCACAGCAAGGAAATAGCCTCCGTGAAGATACGCAAACTCGAAGTCGTGGGATTCAAGTCCTTTGTGGACCGCACGGTGCTCCATTTTGACCACGACGTAACGGGCATCGTGGGCCCCAACGGTTGCGGCAAGTCGAACGTCGTCGACGCCATCAAATGGGTCATGGGCGAGCAGTCGCCGTCCCGTCTGCGCGGCAAGGCGATGGACGACGTCATCTTCAACGGCAGCGAGGCGCGCGGCCCGCACGGCTTTGCCGAGGTGGCCCTGACCTTCGACAACACCGATGGCCTGACGCCACCCGAATACCGGGACTACGCCGAGATCACCGTTTCGCGCCGGCTCGATCGCAGCGGTCGCTCCGACTACTTCATCAACCGCACGCCGGTGCGTCTGATGGACATCACGAACCTCTTCCTGGGCACGGGTGTGGGCCGTCGCGCGTACTCGATCATCGAGCAGGGCCGCATCGGCTACATCGTGTCCAGCAAGCCTGCGGACCGACGCGGCATGATCGAAGAGGCGGCTGGCATCACCAAGTTCAAGGTTCGCAAGGCTGCCGCCGAGCGAAAAATGGACGCGACGCGTCAAAACTTGCTGCGCGTCGGCGACATTCTCGGCGAGCTGGAAAAGAGCCTCGCGTCGCTCAAGCGTCAGGCCCAGAAGGCCGAGCGCTACAAGCGCTACCGCGAAGAGGTGCGTGACCTCGAACTCTGGATCGCGTCCTTTCGCTATCTCGAGCTAACCGGCGAACTGCGTGTTGTGCAGTCGTCGCTCACGGGCAAGAGCGCGTCTGAGGAAGGTCAGCGCCTGGCCCTGCGGGTACGCGAGGCTGAAGTGGAAGCCGAACGAACGCAGGTCGACTTGATCGGTCGCGAGGTCGAAGGCGCGCAAAACCGCGCCTACGAACTCGACAACGCGGTGCGCGTGCTCGAAGGCCGCATCGAACAGCAGAAAGAACGACTTCACAACCTCCGCGACCGCGAAACGCGGGCCGAGGGCGAGATCGCCGATCTCGCTACCCAGCGCCAGTCGCTCAGCGAAGAGCACGCCGCCATCGCCTTGGCCCTTGAGGATTTGGAGAAGGCCGAAGCGGAAGCGGATGCGCTCCTGCAAACGGAGCAGCAGGAGCTCGAACGTCGGCGCC
This sequence comes from Myxococcota bacterium, assembly GCA_039201085.1. GTDB lineage: Bacteria > Myxococcota_A > Polyangia > Polyangiales > Houyiibacteriaceae > JBCCRV01. The sequence goes on from JBCCRV010000188.1 coordinate 2,436, forward strand.
TTGCGGTGGCCGAATCGGAGCGCGCCGTCTCGAATGCGCGCGGCCGGGTCGGCGACGCGGAAAAGCGCATCGCGCGCGCCGAAGCCGTGCTCGACGGATTTGAGCGCCGCCGCGACGAAGCGCGCGCGCGCCTCACCCAGCTTCGCGAAGAGAAGGCCCGCCTCGAAGAGCGGGCGGCCCAGCTCGTTCAGCAGCGTGCGGAACTTCTCGCCCAGCTCGAGGGCATGCGTGCCGGCAAGGAGCAGTCCGCCGAGCGCAAGCGTCAGGTGGAAGACGAGCTCAAATCGCTGCGAGCGCAGATTCGCGAGAACGAACAGCGCCTGGAGTCGCTGCGGGAGCGCAGCGCCGAAAAGCGTTCCCGGCTCGCGTCCCTTCGCGAGCTTCAGGCGAAGTTCGAGGGCGTCGGCGCGGGCGTTCGTGCACTGATGACGGGCTTCGCAGGCACGCCTGAGGAGCGTGCTGCGCGCGGCGTACTCGGTTTGGTGGCGGACCGCATTGAATGTTCCGAGGAGCGTGCGCCGGCGCTGGCGGGCGCCCTGGGCGACCGGCTTCAGCACGTGGTGATCGCGTCCACGCAGGCGGGCCTGGATGCGCTGACGTTCCTTCGCGCCGAAGCCGAGGGGCGAGCCACGCTCGTCCCGCAGCAGCTTCGCTCGACGACGGCACGCCCCCCCGTGCCCGAAGGCTTCGACGCGGAGTTCCTCATCGATTCGCTACGCTTTGCCGACCAAGACCGCAGACTGGTGGAGCACCTCGTCGGGGACGTGGTCGTATGTGCCACGCTCGAAGAAGCGCTCCGCCTTCACGACGCCGGTTTCACCGGCACGCTCGTCACGCCCCAGGGCGAACGCATTGACCGAGCGGGCGTTCTAACGGGCGGCAGCGGCGACGAGAGCGCGAGCCATATGCTCGCGATGAAGCGCGAGATTCGCGAGCTCTCCACGGTCGTGGCGGAGCTTACGGACGAGCTCACGCTGGTGGTGCAGCGGCACAACGACCTTCGTCAAGGCATCGCCAAGCGTCAGGCGGAAATCGACGCTGCCACGAACGCCGCGCACGGCGCGGAGATCGCCATCGTCAAGGTGGAGAAGGACGCGCGCCGCCTCGAGGGCGAATCGCAAGAAGCGTTGCGCCAGGCGCAAAAGCGCGGCGCAGAACTGCACGCCCTCGAAGCGGCGCTCGTTCAGGCGGGCGACGAAGAGCTCGCGGCACGCGAGGAAATCGCCGCCGCGGGTCAGTCCCTCGAGGCGTCGCAGGAAGAGCTGAACGCGGCGACGGAGGTATTCACGCAGCGCAAGACGGACGTCGATGCGCAGGGCTCGCGCGTCACGGAGGTACGCGTGCGCGCCGCACAGGCGAAGGAGCGGGCCGAGAGCGACCGCGGCGCGATCCAGCGCCTCGCGCGAAGCCTGGAGGAGCTGGGTCAGCGCGATGGCCGGCTGCGCGGCGAGCTGCTTGAGGGCGCCGCCCAGCAGGGCGCGCTGATGGCGGGCCTCTACACCCATCGCGATGAGCTGCACGGCGCCATCGACGACAGCCGTGATGCGGCGGTGTTCCTGGAAAAGCGTCGCGAGTCCTACGAGGACGCGCGGCAGGCGATGGGGCGGAGCGAACTGGACCTGAAGGAGCTTCGCGCCCGCATCGACGTGGTCAGCGGCGAGGTGGGCGAGCTCGCCCTGCGGGACCGCGAACTCGCGATGGCGCTGACCCATCTCGTCGAGCAGATCGAAGAGCGGCACCGCGTCTTCATCGGCAACGTGCTTCAGGAGTACCACGCACGGCCGCTGCCGAGCGCGGCGGAGAAGCAGCGCGTCGCCGAGCTCCTTCGACTCATCGAACGCATGGGTGAGATCAACCTCATGGCCATCGAGGAGTACGACGAAAAGTCAACGCGCTTCGAGGACATGAACGCGCAGCGTACGGACCTCGAAGAAGCCCTGCGCACGCTCGAGCGGGCGATTCGCGAGATGAACCGCGAAAGCAAGCGCCTGTTCAAGGAGGCCTTCGTCGCGGTGAATGAACGGTTTAAGCGCCTCTTTCCCGTGCTCTTTCGCGGGGGCAAGGCGGAGCTTCGCCTCTCGGATACGAGCGACCTGCTCGCAAGCGGCGTCGAGATCATCGCCCAGCCGCCGGGTAAGAAGCTTGGCAGCCTCGAGCTCATGAGCGGCGGTGAAAAGGCGCTGACGGCCGTCGCGCTGATCTTCGCCATCTTCCAGTACAAGCCGAGTCCCTTCTGCTTGCTCGACGAGGTCGACGCCCCGCTCGACGAGGCGAACATCAGCCGCTTTGCAAAGGCTATTCGTCAGATGACGGACCGCAGTCAGTTCATCGTCATTACGCACAGCAAGCGCACGATGGAGTTCACGGATGTGCTTTACGGCGTGACGATGGAGCAGCCCGGTGTTTCGAAGGTCGTCGCGGTGGAGCTGCGTGGCGAAAAGCGCCCCGTGCCCGGCGACGGTCGCGTGGCGGTCGCCTAGGGCGTGTCGCGATTTAGCGACAGACGAATCGTGGTCGGTCGTGACGACCGTCCCAACGCGAACGCGCGACAGAAGACTGCCGCGCGTCCGAGTTGGTAGGCCCTTTCTGAGGGGCTAGTTGCAGGCGCTCTCGCAGGTGCCGCCTTCGGCGAGAGAGGCGCATCGGTCCGATTCAGCGCGTAAGCACGACGCGCACGTCGATGCGCGGCCCGGTTCTTCCTGACATCCAGCGACCAGTGCGGGACGCGTCGAGGCGTCGAGGAAGCCCATCGAGCAGTCGATGACGGTGTCCGCGACCAAGTTGCAGTCGCCGCTGCCGCCGCCGTCGCCGTCGCCGTCGCCGCATCCAAAGGCGCCGAGCGAGAGAGTGAGTACCAGGAGAAGTTGTTTCATAGTCAATCCAGTCTGTTTAGTTTGTCCTAAGCCACCGCCGCTTACCGTCGGCGAGGCTCCCAAGGCAGGACATGCCTGCCGTGAGACTATCGCGGTCCGCAGTCGCCGCAGTCGGTGCCGAAGTCGCAGACGCTGAAGTCCGATCCCGGGCCGCCATCGTCGCAGTCGCCGTCGTCGGCGAAGCTGCAGGTGTTGGTGCATCCACCGGGGCCAGGCGCGGGGCCGTCGTCGCCACCGCCGCCGCCGCCGCCGCCGCCACCGCCGAGGCACGCCGCGGCGGCCGCGCAGCGATCGCCGCTCGTCATCGATACGCAGTCGACAAACTCGGTGGCCAGACGGGCGCTCTCGGCGTCGCACTCGGCCCCGCGAAGCTCGTCGCGGGTGACGAAGTCGCAGCTTACGAGGATGTCCTCTGCGGCTTCGCAGTCGTCGCCGCCGCAGCCCGTCGAGGCGAGGGCAAGGCTCATTAGAATCATCAGGCTTCGAAACATAATTGGGGTCCTTTCGAGGTTTGCGTGCCCTTCAGCAAAGTTGATGCCACCGTTTTTCTTCGACGTTTCCGGCGGTCCCAGAGCGCAAGGGTGGGTAGGCCCGGCCACGGCTGTGTGAACGTGACTTGGCAGGTGAGATTCACCGCCGCCGACGAACGACGAGCCAGAAAGGTCTGACCAATGACGCAAGACGGCTCGTGCCCATTCTCGGTCGCGGCCTTTCGGGGCTGGGACACCGTGTGTGCATGCTCACAAGCCGAGCTGCGAGGGCGGCGCCCCTTGCGTGATGCAGGACGCGATGGAGGCTACATTGCGGTGATGTCGGTGCACTCGCGCTCGCATTCGTCGATCAATGCATTGCATCGATCGCGCTGCTCGCGAACGCACTCACCGCATTCCTCCGCGATCGCGTTGCCGATGCAGGTGCCGATGATGAGGTCGCGCGACGACTCGTCGAGGGCCGGATTGCACTCGATGAACGAATCCGCGTAGATCTCGCACGCCGTTTCGCCGATCGCTCCGCTCTCACGAAGGCCCGCCTCTTCCGCGGGGCCCGTATCCCCCGACGATGCGTCATCGTCGCCGCAGGCGGATGTGAGCGAGAGAATGAAAAAAGCGACGCCCGCGATGAGTCTTGTTCGAGTCACAGCGCGAGCGTATCACTGCAGCCGGACGCGGCGAACAAGCGCGACCAGACGCGCCACGGCCGCCCGATCGTCGGCGAAGACAAGCACCACGAGGTGCGCCGCGCCGCCGCGGTGCACGACGGCGGCTCCCACGCTCTCGGATAGCCCCGGCGGGTTCGACACAAATGTGTGCGTCTCGGCCGGAAGCTCACCGATTTGGCCTTCGGAGCGGCCCGTGAAGCGCGGCGCCGGCCCCAGCACTCCGCTTGTCGCGAGGTAGTCTCGAAGGTCTGCGCTCACCCGTTCGAAGCCGTCGGCGTCTTCGCTCATCTTGTTGAAGGAAATGAACGTCTCGGGACGACTCTCGTCGATCAATAGGCAGGCGCCATCGCTGGCGGCGAGCGCGTAGCCGCGTGCAATCGGGACTTCCAGCGCCCGACCGTTGAAACGCATGCCGCACGGGTAGTAGGAAACGTCTGGCGCGTTCGTTGCGGGGGGGGTGGCGTCGCCGGATTGCGCGCCGCAGCCACCGAAGGCCGCCACAAGCGCGGCAAGGACGGCTCGGCGACCGCCACGAACGATCGTGCATCGTGCGCCCATGTTCCGTGCGCCCATGTTCCGTGCGCCCATGTTCCGTGCGCCCATGTTCCGTGCGCCCATGCTTCGAGCTCCCGAGCGCGCGCTTCGCGTACCGCTCACGCGACCACGGCGTCGAGCGCCGTCCGATGCGCGTGGGCGGCCTTCGCCACGGAGACCGAGTCGTCGTCGAGCTTCAGCGCATCGCCGGCGACCACTTCACCGAGCGGGCTCAGCGGGACGCCGTACTCATCGGCGATTTCCTCAACGCGAGCGGCGCTCGCCGCATCGCAGCTGATCACAATGCGCGAGGGATCCTCCGCAAAGGCGCGGTGCAGGTGAGGGCCTTCGCCGGGCAGGGTAGCGGAAGCGCCAACCTGGCCGGCGATGCAGCACTCGGCGAGGGCGACGGCAAGACCGCCGTCGCTGACGTCGTGGGCGCTCTTCAGCACGCGCGCCCGGGCGAGGGCGACGATGCAGCGCTGCAGGGCGGCTTCGGCCTGAAGGTCGAGGGACGGAAGCTCGCCGGCGAGCCGACCGAAACGGCTCGTCCACAGCTCCGAGCCGCCCATGCGGCCCTGGGTGGGGTGGCCAAGATGAAGGACCCGGTCGCCCGGATCGGCAAAGGCCATCGAAAGGTGGTCCTCGAGATCGTGAAGCTGCCCCACAACGGCGACCGTGGGTGTCGGCAAGATCGGTCGACCCGCCGTTTCGTTGTAGAGACTCACGTTGCCAGAGACGACCGGCACGTTGAGCACGCGGCATGCTTCCGCCATGCCTTCGATCGCCTTCGCGAAGCGCCACATCGTTTCGGGCACCTCGGGGTTGCCGAAGTTCAGGCAGTCCGTGAGCGCCAGGGGCGTGGCGCCGACGCAGGCGACGTTGCGCGCGCACTCGGCCACGGCCATAGCCGCGCCGGCGTAGGGGTCGAGCTGCACGTAGCGTCCGTTGCAGTCCACGCTCATCGCGAGGTACTTGCGGTGCTCACCGCAGAAGGCGCGAATAACGGCCGCGTCTCCTTGGCCCGGTCGCACGATCGTGCCGTCGCGCACGATGTGATCGTACTGCCGGTAGATCCACGCGCGGCTTCCGATGTTCACACTGCCGATCAGTTCGTAGAGCGTGGGGGCGAGCGCCGCGTCGGGCGAGGCGAGGGCCGCAACGCCCGCAGAGGAGGGCAGGGTGCTGCGCATTTCAACGCCCGGAGCCCGCTGCGGGCGGTCGTACTTCGGCGCGGCGTCCGTCAGCAGGTCGACGGGCAAGTCGACGGCGACCGTAGGGGCTCGCTCTCCCTCGCCCGTGAGCGGGTCGAAGCCGGCCGTCGCCTTACAGACGAAGCGCCCTGTGTCCGTAACGCGGCCCACGACGGCGACCTCGAGGTCCCACTTTTGGCAGAGTTCGATGACTTCGTTTTCGCGCCCCGCCTTTGCGACCATCAGCATGCGCTCCTGCGATTCACTGAGCAGCATCTCGTAGGGCGTGAGGGCCTCCGTCCGTCGCGGAATGGCGTCGAGGTCGAGTTCGAGCCCCGTGCCTGCGCGCGCGGCCATCTCCACGGAGGAGCTCGTGAGGCCGGCGGCGCCCATGTCCTGCACGCCCGCCAGGCAACCCGATGCGAAGATTTCGAGGCAGCACTCCAGGAGCAGCTTCTCCATGAAGGGATCGCCGACCTGCACCGTGGGAAGCTTGGTTTCGGCGTCGTCCTCAAAGGAGGCGCTCGCCATCGTCGCGCCGTGAATGCCGTCACGGCCCGTGCGTGCGCCCACGTAGAGCACGGGATTGCCCACGCCTTCGGCGCGTCCGAAGAAGAGCTCGTCTTGCTTTGCGATGCCGAGGGCGAAGGCGTTGACGAGAATATTGCCGTCGTACGAGGCGTCGAACTGCACCTCGCCGCCCACCGTCGGCACGCCGATGCAGTTTCCGTAGTCTCCGATGCCCGCGACCACGCCTTCGACGAGTTCCTTCGTGCGCGGATGGTCCGGCCGCCCAAAGCGCAGACTGTTCAGGCTGGCGATGGGCCGGGCGCCCATCGTGAACACGTCGCGGAGAATGCCGCCCACGCCCGTCGCCGCGCCCTGGTGGGGAGAGATGAAGCTGGGGTGGTTGTGACTTTCCATCTTGAAGACGGCGCAGTAGCCGTCGCCGATATCGACGGCGCCTGCGTTTTCACCGGGCCCAAGAACCACCTGCGCACCGGTCGTGGGCAGCGTTGCGAGGTGCACGCGCGACGACTTGTACGAGCAGTGTTCGCTCCACATCACGGAGATGACGCCCATCTCCGCGTAACTCGGGGTGCGGCCCAAGGCCTTCAGGGCCACCTCGTATTCGCTGGCGGACACGCCGAACTCGGCGGCAAGGGCTTCATTGACGGCCCGGTCTCCGGGCATCGCAGCGGGTGCGCGAAGACTCATGGGGTTTGCTCCAGCGTGCGTAGGGCGGCGTTGAAGAGGTGCTTACCGTCGTGCGTGCCGCTTCGGCCGCCAAGCTCGGGCTCGCTCGCCCGTTCGGGGTGGGGCATGAGCCCAAGTATGCGTCCCGTGGCGTCGTAGATGCCGGCGATGTTGGCGACGCTGCCGTTGGGGTTTGCGAGCGCATCGCTTGGGGCGTCCGGGTGCGAAGGCGTGGAGAGCTGGCCCTCGCCGTCGCAATATCGAAAGGCCACCCGTCCCTCGCCGTCAAGGCGGCGGAGCGTTTCGTCGTCGCACTGGTAGCGACCGTCTGCGTGGGCGACGGGAAGTCGGAGGACCGTTCCTTCGTCGACGCCCTCGGTGAACGCGCCACGGCCTTCGGCGCGTACAAACACGTCGCGGCACTCGAAGCGCAGATGGGCGTTTCGCGTCAAGGCGCCCGGGAGGAGTGCAAGTTCCGTAAGCACCTGAAAGCCGTTGCAGATGCCCAACACCAGTCCGCCCTTCTTCGCGTAGTCGACCAGCGCGGGGACCACGGGCGAAAAGCGCGCGATGGCGCCCGGGCGCAGGTAGTCGCCGTAGCTGAAGCCACCGGGGATGACGACGAGGTCCGGGATGGCGCCACCGCCGTTGATCTCGGTGGCCTTGTGAAAGGCGTAGTAGGCGTCGCCGCCGAGGACGTCGCGCGCCACGTGGAGCGCGTCCCAATCAGCGTTTGAGCCGGGAAATTGAATGACCGCGGTGCGCACGCCTCTGGCTATCAACTTCGGCATGGGGCGTAAAGGCGCGGCGCGCCAATGGACAAGAAATCGATTCGCGGCAGACTTGGCGGATGAGAGCCCTTGGAGTTTTCGCCGTCCTATGTGTTCTTGGCTGCGGCTCGCGAATCGCCCCGGACGATCTGCCGGAGGCGGAGGGGCCCGGCGAGGAGCCGGCATCGACGGGCGGTGAACAAGGCCCGAGCCCGGAGCCCGCAGCCCTTGCGGACGGCGCCATCGAAGACCTGGCTGCCCTTCATGCCGCGTGTGAGCGCGCGTCTGTGGAGGCGAGACCGGCCCTTCACGTCGTGGCCCTGGCGCCGCGTTTCGTGGACCCGGAGGAAGAAGGACTTCAGGTGGACACGAGCCGAAACTTCCGACTCTTCGGAGGCGCCGCCGAGCTCTTTACGAGCGAGCTCGAGCCGATTGTGTTTCCCGCGTCGCCCCCCCGGGCCGACGAGCTGCGCCGGCAAAGCGTGGCCCTTCGCGTGGGGTTCTTTCTTGCCTTCGACGGCGGCCAGCCGTGTCTCGTACGCTCCGCTTCGGCGGTTACGACGGCCCGCATCGACCTGGCGTACGCCGAGCTCGTCGACGGCGAAGGAAGCGTTCTTGCGCGTGAAGACACCGAGCGCTTCGCGGCATGGCGAGACGACGACGTTCCCGAGCCAGGCGTGAGCTTCGAAGGCAGCGCGGAGTTTGTGGCGTCGGCGCGCGGCGCACGCGATGCCCTTTCGGGCTGTTTCGCGTCCGCCGCGCACTCCGTGCACCTCGTCTTTCGCGTCGAGGCGGGTGACCTCCGTGTGGCCCTCGCGTCAGGCGTCGAAGGACGAGAGCGCGAGTGCGCGCGTCGCGCACTCGACTCCGCTGGTGTTCGCAGCGAAGGAACCGTGCGTTTCCTACCGACCCCGTAGCGGCCAGGGGACCAGCTACGTTTCGTCGCGCC
>JBCCRV010000189.1:0-11037 GCA_039201085.1 Myxococcota bacterium
CCCGCACCGAAGAGCGCGATCGATTTGCCGGCGCCCTTGGGTTCGGTCGATCTGCCTGCACCTCGGGAAGTCACCGACCTTCCGGGGGTTCAGGGCTCGGACCTTCCCGACCTTGGGGGCCTCGACCTTCCGGCGCCCCGCGATGACCTTGACCTGCCGATGCCCAAGGGCGGCGCCGGTCTCGAGCTCGATCTTCCCGGCGTGAAGATTCCGTCCGCCGGTCCTCCCTCGGGCGGTGCGACCCCCTTTGACGACTTCGCGATGGATCTGCCCTCGCTCGAGAGCGATCCGCCCGGCGGCGTCGAAGAACTCGAGCTTCCCGACTTGCCGGAGCTTCCGGACGCGCGCCCCCGGGGCGGCGATGGCGGCCTGGGGCTGGACCTTTCGCTGCCCGAACCTCGGCGGCGCGCGCCCGATCCGGATCCCGCGCCCGGCGCGGGCGGACTGGCCTTCGGAGACATTGGCGGTTTCAGCGGCGAGCCGGCGGCCAGCCTAGAGTTCGACGAACTTCCCGAAAAGGAAGAAGACTTCGAGGTCGATAGCGACCTCGACCTGCCGGAGTCGCTTCCGCCCGGCGCGGCGTCGCCCCGTTCGGCGCCGCCGTCTGCCGATGCCCGTGAGGTCCGCGATGCCTCGCCGACGACGCGTCGCCGAGGCGCTTCGAAGGGGCTGATCGCGCTTGCTGCCGTGTTGCTGTTGATCGCCGGCGGCGGTTTTGCCCTCAAGTTCACCCCCTTTGGCATGTTCGGTGTGCACTTCTTCGAGGGCTTCACGTCCGCCGCCGGTTCGCCCGCATCCGCCGAAGCCGCCCTCAGCGACGCCACCGACGCCGCCAAGGACGACTCCTACGTCGGGGCACGCGCTGGACTCCGCGTGCTTTCGGACGCGCGGCAACGCGAGTACGTGAACCGCACGTTGCTTGCGGGCAGCGCGGCGCACGAGGCACTTTTTCAAGTTCGTTTCGGCGAGGACAGCGCTTCGGAGGCGCGTGAGCGACGCATTCTCACGCGCCTCGAAACGCGCGGCAACGACGCGCCCAACATGACCCTGGCGCTCGCGGCGTCGGCGCTGCGCAGCGGAGACCTCGCCCAGGCGCGGACGCTGCTCGGCGCGGCTCAGGGGAGCGGCTCGCTGCTGGGGCTGATTCGCGGCGAGCTGGCCCTCGCGTCGGGCCAGCACGAAGCGGCACTCGAGTCTTTTGGCACGCTGCCGGACGACGACGTGCGAGGTCTTTGGGGCGTGGCGCGCGCGTCGATGGCGCTCGACCAGGGCGTCGACGAGGCGCTTGACGCGGTGCTGGCGGCCAACGCCAACCACGCCGGCGCGCTCGTGGCCAAGGCGCGGCGCATCGCCAACGCGCAGCCGGACGAAGCCCGTGGCCTCGCGGAGCGCGCCGCCCAACGCGGTGAAGCGGCGGGGTCGACGGCCGAACGGGCCGAGGCCTACGCCCTTGTCGGATCGATTCACGAGACCGAAGGACGGCGGAGCGACGCACGGCGTGCGTTCGTAGCCGCCCGAACGCTGGTTCCCTTTCATGTCGAAGCGCTCCTCGGCCTCGGTCGCCTGGGCCTGCGCGAGCGCCGCTTTCGCGACGCACTCACCCAGTATCAAGCGGCTCAGCAGGCGGCGGCGGAGCTTACGCAGCCAATCGAGGGCGAGATGCTGAAGGCCGATCAAGCGAAGCTGGGAGCCGCGCAGGCGCTCATCGCACTGGACTCACCGCAGGAGGCGCTGACGATTATGAGCGCGCTGAGGGCGACCTATGGGTCGCGTTCGGACGTGGCCCTCGTTCACGGTCGAGTCCTTCAAAAGCTTGAGCAGACGGCCGAGGCCGCCGCGGCGTTTGAAGCAGCCTACGCGGCGTCGCCGGAGTTCTTCGAGCCGTACATGGCCCATGCCCAGCTGCTTTCGGCCAGCGGCAACGACGAAGCCGCGCGGGCGGTGCTCGCGCGCGCCCGTGACACGGTCGAGATGACGGCGGACGTGCGGCGTCAGCTCGGCGACGGTTCGCTCGCGGCGGACGACTTCGACGAGGCGGAGCGCGAATACCGTGCCGCCCTCGAGCTCGAGTCCGCCAATGTGGACGCCCTCTTTGGCCTTGGCGTCGCCCTTCGTTCGAAGCGCCGCTATCGAAGCGCGGAAGAAGTCATGGAGCAGCTCGCGGCGGTCGACCCGGGTTTTCCCGGTCTCGCCCTTGAGCGGGGACGCATCTTTGAGGCCCTTGGCCAAGCGGAGCGCGCAGCGGCGAGCTTTCGCAGCGCCTTTGAGGCCGATCCCGAGAACCTTGACCTGCGCTTGCGCCTCGGTGGCGCACTCGTCGCGGCCCGGCAGGTGGACGAAGCCGAAGAGGTGCTCGCGCCCGTGGCCGCCGAACGACCGGACTCGGCCGAGGTCGCCTACTTCAAGGGCCGCATCGCCTTTGCGCGAGACGACATGAGCGCGGCGCTGGCCGAGCTTGGGCGCGCTGTGATGCTGGACGGCAGCGTCGCGGAGTTTCACCTCTACCACGGCTGGACGCTGCTCCGTTCGTCCCAGCTTGGGCGGGCATCCGAAGAGGTTCGACTGGCCATCGAGCTGGACGATACGATTGCGGAAGCGTTCCTGGTGCGCGGGGATATTCGCGTGCGCAGCGGACGGGTCGACGATGCGGAGGACGACTTTCGCCGCGCGATTCAGCTTCGCCCGCAGCTCGCCGCCGCCCACGCGGGTCTCGGCGAAGCGCTGAAGCAGCTAGGACGGCGCGGCGATGCGCAGGCGGCCCTGGAGCGCGCCGTCGCCATCGACGCTGAACGCGGCGAATGGTGGTACCGCATTGGCGAGCTGCGCATCGATCGAGGCGAACGTCGCGCGGCGGTGCCCGCCCTGGAACGCGCCACCGCCCTGGCCGCGGCCGTTGAAGAACGGCCGGCGCCTGTTTGGGCGTACGAGTCGTATCGACTGCTTGGCGATTCGCTTCGCGGAAACGCGGCGGCGAACGCCTACCGCGCCTATCTGGAGCGTTCGCCTCCTTCGGCACTCGACCGAAGTCAGGTCGAACGCCGACTCGAAGGTCTTCGGTAGACGGCTGGGTGCTTCCGGCGTGGCCGGCCCGGAAGGCGGCGAAGCGCCCGCGGCGTTGGGCGTGCGATGAACCACGGCGCCGAGGCATGTTTTCCACGGATGAATCGCTGGGAATTTGCCGAAAGGCGAGGGTTTTGCGAAGGCTTGGCGGGTGGCACGGTCGATGAAACGCCTTCCCGCCGATGGCTCTCCTACCCCTTTTCGTCAGCGTTTGTGTGTTCGTCGCCACCCTTCGACTCGGCGCCTAGAACGGACGCGCCCGCTCTCTCGGCCGAGCTTGGCGTCATGTTTCCTGGAGCCATGCCGACCTTCCCGCGCTGGTGCTCCCCTGGTCTCGACGATCGGGACGAACGGTCCAGGCCCCGTGCGAGCTGAGGCCCGCCTACACCCGCTGCCAGCGCGCCGTGCGCGTTCGCTGCGGGCCGCAGCGAGAGCTCCAAGCCCGTGACTGACCCGGACACGTCAGCGGCCGAGCCGGCGCGCGAGTCGATTGCGCGCCGCGCCGGTTTGATCGCTCTCGGCACGCTCGCTTCGCGCCTTCTCGGTCTGCTTCGTGACCGCGTGATCGCATCCACCTTTGCCGTCGGTGCGACGGACGCCTTTTGGTTGGCCTTTACGATTCCGAACGCCCTTCGTGTGCTGCTCGCCGAAGGCGCAACGAGCGGCGCGTTTGTCCCGGTGCTGACGGACGTACGCGAAAAGCGCGGACAAGAAGCCGCCTCGCGGGTGTTTGCCAAGCTTGCCGGCGCGATGGTGCTCCTGCTCCTCGTGGTTGCCGCGATTGGAAGCTTTGCGGCACCGCTTCTCGTGCGCCTCTACGCTTCGGGGTTTGAAGCCGGTCGATACGACGAGGCCGTTCGGCTGACCCGCGTCGTGTTTCCCTACGTCGCCCTCGTCGGAAGCGCCGCCATGGTCATGGGTGCGCTGCACACGGCGAAGCGCTTTGCCGTCGCGGCGTTTGCGCCGGCCATGCTCAATGTCGCCCTCATTGCCGCATGCATGTTCTTTGCTTCCGAAGGCGCGGGCACGATGGTGCTGGCCATCGGCGCGCTCATCGGCGGGGCGCTCCATCTGCTGGTGCAGCTCCCCAGCCTGCGTCGTGCGTCCTATTCGCTTCGGCCGCGCCTCGACCTGAAGGACCCGGACGTGCGGCGAGCCTTTCGCCTGCTACTGCCGCTGCTCATCGCCCTCGGCGTGTATCAGCTCAATATCGTGGCATCACGGCAGCTCGCGTCGCACCTTGGCGAAGGCGCCATCTCCTACCTGTTCTATGGCCAGCGTTTGGTGGAGATCCCCCAGGGCGTGTTCGCGTTGGCCATCGGCTCAGCGGCGCTTCCGAACCTCGCCGAGTATGCCGCTCGCAACGATCTCGAGGGCGCCAAGGCGCTCTTCCGGAGCAGCCTTTGTCTCACGCTTTTCGTAGCCGTGCCCTCGGCGGTGGGCCTGGCGATGCTTGCGGAGCCGCTTGTCGACGCACTCCTGGGCGCCGGTGAGTTCGGCGCTCACGAAATCTCGGAAACGGCGCGCTCGCTCGTCTTTCTTGCGGCGGGCGTATGGGCGGTGGCGTCGGTGCGCACGGTTGTTCCCATGTTTCATTCGCTCGGCGACACGCGTTCCCCAGTCGTGGCTAGCGCCTTCAACCTGGTGGTGTTTTTCGGGGTGTCGATGCTGACGATGGGCACGATGGGCCACGCCGGCCTTGCCCTGGCAATCGCGTTGGCGGCTGCGGTTCAGCTCATCGTGCTGCTGACCATGCTCCGCCGTCGAATCGGTGCGCTTCGGCTCGGAGAGGTGGCGCTGCGAACGCTGCGCTTCGTGCTTGCCGCCGCGCTTATGGGCGGCGCGCTCTACGCGCTGCGCGATTTTCGCGGGCTGGCGGCATTGGCCCTGAAGGTTGCAGTGGGCGCGATCACCTACGGCGCCGCCGCGTGGGTGTTGCGAGTTCCCGAGCTGCGCGCCGTGACGAACCGCCTCCGACGCCGGCGCTCGTAGGCGCTCGGTTCGGTTTGCTTACCCTGCCCAATCCAAAGCCGTCGCTCGGCTGGCCCTGGTTCGCGCCCCGCAGGAGGACGGCTGCCAATCTGCTTAGAGCACCTCGAGTGAACGACTCGCGAACCGGGGCCGGCCAGCGATGCGTTCGTGCGGGCCCTACGCCTCCTTTACGTCGAAGGCGAAGTCTTCGATGACGGCGTTCGCGAGCAGCTTCTTGCCCATGGCGCGCAGCTCACCTTCGGCGGCCTGCACGTCGTCTGCTTCGAAGTCGATTTCGATCAGCTTGCCCACGCGCACGCGGCTCACGTCGCCGTGGCCCAGACTGCCAAGGGCGCGACGCACAGCGTCGCCCTGCGGATCGAGCACTTCGCGCTTGAGCGTTACGCGGGCGGTTCCTTTGTATTTGGCCATGTTGCTTCTTTCGGTGTTCGGTGTTCGGTCGGCGGCGTGCGGATGGCGGTTGGCGGTTGCGTTCTTCGATCGGTTCGGCCGTTTAGGCCGGGCGTGCTTCGCTAGCCCGGGTGCGCCCTACGGGGCGGGCTGTTGGCGGTATGGCTCGACGGCGGCGTTCACGCGCTCCAGGGGTGCGCCTTGGGCGGGGGTGAAGCGGGCGCCGCGGACCCGTTCGCATGCGTCGATGTAGCGGCGGGATGCTTCCACGCGAAGGTCGTCCGGTAGCACCGGCGGCGGGCCGTCGCCGGCGTACCCCTGTTCCTTCAGCCAGCGGCGGACGTATTCCTTGTCGAGGGACTCGGGGTCTTCGCCGGCGGCCATGCGTGCTTCGTAGCTCGCAGCGATCCAGTAGCGGCTGGAGTCGGGCGTGTGAATCTCGTCCATGACAACAATCCTGCCGTTCGGTGCGCGGCCGAACTCGTATTTCGTGTCGACGAGCATGAGTCCGTGCGCTGCGCAGTGGGCGCGGCCGTGCTCGAAGAGGGCGCGCGCGTACGCCGCCGCCTCGTCGAAGTCGCGGGCGGAGATTTGGCCCATTGCGAGAATGTCCTCACGCGTCACGCTGACGTCGTGGTCGCCCTTCTTCGCCTTCGTGCTCGGTGTGAGCAGCGGCGCCTCAAGGGCCTGATGCTTCCTTAGGCCGTCCGGTAAGGCGTGGCCGCAAAACGAGCGCTCACCCTTTTCGTAGTGGTGCCAGATGCTCGTCGACGTGACGCCCGTGAGGTGGGCGCGCATGACCATTTCAACGGGCAGTGGCTCGCATCGATGGCCGATGAGCACGTTGCGGTCGGGCGCATCGATGACGTGGTTCGGCGCGACGTGCTTCGTTTCCTCGAACCACCAGCGGCTGAGTTCGCCGAGCACTTCACCCTTCAGCGGAAGGGTGCCAAGCACGCGATCGAAGGCGCTGATGCGATCGCTTGTGATGAGCACGAGGCGATCGCCACTGGCGTAGGTGTCGCGAACCTTGCCGACGTAGCGCTCGCCCAAGTTCGAAAAGTCTGTGCCGAGCAGCGGCGTCTGGAGCGCTTCCTGAAGCGCCTCATCGAGGCGCACACGCGCAGCGGGATCGTCTTCCGTTCGAACAAACATAGGATGAGCTCTAGCGCTCGCCGAGCGCTCGGTCGATGATGGCGGATGCATGCCGCAAGGCATGCGTCAAATCGAAGTGGGTCTTCAGCCGGTCACCGATGCGCGACGCGATGTCCTCATCGGCGGCCAGCAGCGTTTGAAAGTCGCCTTCACCGGCGAAGGCCTTCATCGCGTTTCGCTGTACGAGCACGTAGGCTTCCTGGCGCGGCAGACCGGTGCCGACGAGGTCGAGCAGAATTCCCTCGCTCGCCCAAAGGCCGCCCGTGCGCTCGAGGTTGGTCCGCAGCCCTTGTTCGTAGATGACGAGGTCGCCGATCACTCGGCGGCAGCGATCGATCATGAACGCCAGCGTCGCCGTGGCGTCGGGCAGCAGCATGCGTTCGACAGAGGAATGGCTGATGTCCCGCTCGTGCCAGAGGGCGATGTTTTCCATGGCCGGCGTGAGCGCTGCACGCACCACACGCGCCAGACCGCAGAGGTTTTCCGTGAGCACTGGATTGCGCTTGTGAGGCATCGCGCTCGAGCCCTTCTGGCCCTTCTTGAAGTGCTCTTCGGCCTCGCCCACTTCCGTGCGCTGCCAATGGCGAACGTTGGTGGCAAAGCGCTCGATGGCCGCGGCACCGAGGGCCAGTGCGCCGCAGAGTTCGGCGTGCCGGTCCCGTGCGACGATTTGCGTGGAAACCGTTTCGCGACGAAGGCCGAGTTGGCCGAGCGCATCCGCCTCCACCTCCGGCGTGAGGTGCGCGTAGCTTCCCACGGCGCCCGCGACCTTTCCGACGGCGATCGCCTCCTTCGCGGACGCCAAACGCTTGCGACAGCGAAGCAGTTCCGCGTAGTGGCCAGCGAGAATCACACCAAAGGTCAGCGGCTCGGCGTGAATGCCGTGGCTGCGGCCGATCGCTGGCGTGGACCGGTGTTCTTCGATGCGCGTCTCGAAGGCGTCGAGCAGTCCGTCCATCCGCGTTTCGAGTGCGTCGCAGGCCTCGCGCATCAGGAGCGCAAGGCTGGTGTCGAGCACGTCCGAGGATGTCATGCCGCGGTGAAGCCACCGTGCCGGCGGCCCCGCGAGTTCTTCGACGTGCGTCAAGAAGGCGATCACGTCGTGACGTGTGGTGCGTTCGATCTCGAGGATGCGCGCCGGATCGAGCTTCGCGCGCACGTCGAGGAGCGAATCCGCCGTGCCCTCGGGCACCAGCCCGGCGCGCTCCATGGCGCGACAAGCGGCGATCTCTACGTCAAACCAGGCTTCAAAGCGGCGCTGGTCCGACCAAAGGGCGGCAAAGTCCTCGGGCGTGTAGCGGGGAATCATGGTCGGACCATAGCGGCTGGCCGGACCCGATCGACGACTTTTTCCCGAGCTGTCACCCGAGCCGCCACCGCAGCCGAGCGCTCGCCGGACCCGCCCCGGAAACCGCGCCGCCGAACCCCGCCCCGAAGCGATCGCCCTTCGCTTGTGCCGGGCTGCCAAAGCACTACACCTTTCCGAGCAGGGCTCGGTGCGCGACGGTGATCGATCAGATTCGAAGGGCGGTTCGGACCGCGGGGGTGAACGCGGCGACGCCGGAGGGCGGCCGAGCGGCGGCGGTCGCCGCAGCCATCGTAAAGGACCCGTTGCGCGTGCTTTTGATCCGTCGCGCGGATGTGCCGGGCGATCCATGGAGCGGGCAGATGGCTTTTCCCGGCGGTCGGCACGAGCCCACCGATGCGGATCTGCTGTCGACGGCGACGCGCGAAACGCGCGAGGAGCTTGGCTTGGATCTAAGCGGAGCCGAGTATCTCGGCGCCATGGAGGACGTGCAGGCCGTGGCTCGCGGCCGCCGACTCGACCTGCGAATACGGCCCTTCTTTTTCGTGCTTCCGGGCGTACCTGAGCTTCAGCCGAACCGCGAGGTGTCGGAGGTGCATTGGGGCGATCTCGAGGGCATGCGCGCCGGACGCTTCGACACGACGCAGCCCTGGCGCGACGAGGGCCGCGAGTTTCGCTTTCCGGCGTATCAGGTGGGCCAGCGCCGGGTTTGGGGGCTGACGTACCGCATGCTTCAGCAGCTCTTTCAAGCGCTCGACTGACCCAACGAACGCCGGCGCCGGCGGGTTCGCGACCGATGCGAAGACCGTCGTGGCCCGCGGCGCCAAGATGGACGGAGCCCTTGCGTTTCGAGGTCTCCTTTTGGTCCACTGAGCCTTCGATGAAGATGAACGAGGGGATGAGGCGCATGGGGAAGGCAACGATGGGGGCGCTGGCGGCGTTCATGCTGGTGGGCTGTGGAGGCGAGGAGGAAGTCGCGCCCGTGGCGCCGATCGCACCGGGCACGCCTTCTTCGGCTACGGGCGCGCCCGCCGCGCCCGGCACAGCACCGGTCGCACCGGTTGCGCCGGTCGCGCCCGTAGCTCCAGGCACGCCCCCGACAGCGCCCCCGGTTGCCGGGCGCACCACGGCCGTTTCCCTCAGCCAGGGCTTCCGGCCGGATCCAAGCGTGACGAACGGCGTGTCCGGCGGGCCCGTGAACGCGAACACCCTCAACCCCGCGTGCCGCGGTTACGTATCGTCCCAGCCCAACCACGTCCTCAACTGGACCGCGACCTCCGCGGGCTCGGTACGCATCGCCGTCAACGGCGGACCCAGCGACACCACCCTCGTTGTTCAGCTGCCCAACGGCACGTACCTCTGCAACGACGATGCGGAGGGCCGAAACCCCATGGTCACGGGCAACTTCACGAGCGGCGCCCATCGCATTTGGGTGGGTAGCTACCTCCCAAACGAGCAGAACCCGTACACGCTCGGCGTGAGTGAGATTCAAACGACGCGACCGAGCACGCTCCCCGCGCCGCCTTCCGCGCCTCGGGCGCAGGCGACAAGCCGCGCCGTCGTTCCCCTTCGTGCGGGCTTTCAGCCCGACCCCCAGGTACTACAGGGTACGGCCACGGGCACCGTGTCCGCGCAGAACCTCGGGCCCACATGCCGGGGCTACATCGCGGCCCAGCCGAACCACACCCTGATGGTGCAGGGGAGCTTGCCCATGCTTCGATTGATCGTGAACGCCGGCGCGGCCGACACCACGCTGGTCGTGCGTCGGCCGGACGGGACGCACCTCTGTGACGATGACGGCGGGAGCGGCACGAACCCCCTGCTTTCCGGTTCGTTCGGGCCCGGCGCCTACCAGGTCTTCGTGGGCACCTACAACCAGGGACAGGCGGCGGCCTACCGTATGGGCATCACGACGACCGCCGCCGCTTCGACCCACACGGTCGGCGCACCCTGAGGAGCTCGTGGTATAAGTCGCCCATGCTTATTCGCCCGACGGCGGCGTTCGCCGCGCTCGTGCTCATGGCCTGCGGGAGCGATCCGCAATGCGTCATCGACACGGACTGCCCGCTCGCGGAGCGCTGCACGGACGAACGCTGCGTTCCGATCGGGCCCGACGACGCGTCGACGGATGCGGCGCGGGACGCGGACTCCCGCGATGCGGGCCGGGACGCGCAAGAGGACGCCGCCGAGGACGCGGCCGAAGAAGACGCCGCCGAGGATGCGGCCGTCGATGCGGAGCTGGATAGCGGCGACGAAGACGCCGATGTTGACGCGGATACGGGCGATGCCGACATCGATGCCGGAGATGTCGGGCTCGACGATGCGGCCACGGACGGCGCGGTCTAACCCCACTGTTCGCTTGCGTCCGCTCCGCGCAAACGATTGGGCGCGACGACGCTGCGTCGTTCCTCCGACCGCGTGGCGCCACTCGGTCGTCGTCTTTCCTTGCTTCGCCTACGCCATCCGTCGCCTCAAACAGACGCAGGCGCACACCGGGGTTGGCAGCCGCCGATTCGCGCTTCCCGCCCCTGGCCTTTTGCCCCGGTTCGCTCCATACCTCCGCCATGCCTGAAGCCGATCCCAGTCGAACCGTGCGGTGCATCAAGCTGAGCGAAGAGCTCCCCGCCCTCGCGAAGGCACCGTTTCCGAACGAGCTCGGCAACGAGATCCTGGAAAAGGTCAGCAAGCCCGCCTGGGATCAATGGATCGAAGAGAGCGTACGTCTCATCAACACGTACCGCGTCGATCTCGGGTCCAAAGAAGGCACCGAGTTCATGGTTTCCCAGCTCCGCATCTGGCTTGGCTTAGAAGAAGGCGAGCTCAAGCCCACCGCGTGGACCCCGCCTGAAGAGGAAGCGGAAGCGGAAGCCAGCCCCGACGAGAGCGAGTCGAACGCGTAATAGGCGCGTGTCACGGGCTTGGTCGCACCCAGGTACGCCTACGTCAAGCTCGCGGGCGCGTTCACCATTTCCACCTGTTCGAACCGGTCTAGCCCCAATGCCGATCGGTTAGCGGCTAAGCAATTGAAATAATTGGGGGTTTGCGAAGCGACTTTCGTCAGAGTCGAGAGGGGATCAGGATGGAGCGATCTCGATGGAGGTCGCTATGAACTGGCTCGCTGCTGCACTGGATGA
>JBCCRV010000190.1:0-11035 GCA_039201085.1 Myxococcota bacterium
ATATCGAACGTCTCAAAGCCGCCGGCGTCTCGTGGGCTCAAGCGCTCTGATCGCGCCATGTCGGCCGATTCTTCTTGACGTAACTGTAGTAACGTCCCGCATGAGTCGCCAAGGGGCGTGATGATCGTGCAAGATTTCGGAATCGTGGAGGTATTTCTTGGAGCGGATAATACAGACCGTATTTGAGCGTAAAGAAATGCCTCCACGATTTCGGCCTGTGCGAGGGCGCGCCATCTGGTGACGAATGTGGGCTAGCCCGCCTTCGATCGGAGGCGACGCGAAGGGATGGGAAGAGGAATGGGCGTTTTTGAAGAAATGGCGCACTACGACTACGGCGAAGTGCATCTCAAGCGCGACGCAGCCACGGGCATGCGCGCCATCGTCGCCGTGCACGACACGCGCCTCGGTCCCGCGCTCGGCGGGTGCCGCTTTGTGCACTACGACACGGAGGACGCCGCCATCATCGACGCGCTCCGCCTCGCCCGCGGCATGACCTACAAGGCCGCGATCAGCGGCGTGCCGCACGGCGGCGGCAAGTCCGTCATCATGCGTCCCGAGGGCGAGTTTGATCGGACCGCGCTCTTTCAGGCCTTCGGCGCGTTTCTCGAAGACCTGAGCGGCCACTACATCACCGCCGAGGACAGCGGCACGGGCCTCGAGGACATGGAAGTCGTGCGAAGCGTGACGAAGCACGTCACGGGCGTGAAGCCGGAAAACGGCGGCAGCGGTGATCCCAGCCCGTACACGGCCCTGGGCGTGCGTCGCGGCATTGAAGCGCTCACCCGCCGCGTGCTCGATCGGCGTGACCTCGAAGGCCTGCACGTCGCCGTTCAGGGCGTAGGCCACGTCGGCTACCACCTCTGCCGCGAAGTGCATGCGCTCGGCGCGCGCCTCACGGTGGCGGACATCGATCCCCTGAAGGCGGAGCGCGCCCAGCGCGAGTTCGGCGCCGAAGTCGTCAGCCTCGATGACATCTTTTCCACGGAGTGCGACGTCTTTGCGCCCTGCGCGCTCGGCAGCGCCCTCAACGACACGACGATTCCCAAACTTCGCTGCCGCATCGTGGCGGGCGCCGCCAACAATCAGCTCGCCGTTCCTAAGAACGGCGACGACCTCTTCCAGCGCGGCATCGTGTACGGGCCGGACTACGCCATCAACGCCGGCGGCCTGATGAACGTCGCCGCCGAAGTGGTCGGCTACGACGAGCCCAAGGTGCGCGAGCAGGTGATGGGCATCTACGCGATCATCGACGAAATCGCCGAGCGGGCCGAAAAGGCGATGACGCCCACACACCAGGTGGCGGATACGATCGCGATGGAGCGCCTGCAAAAGGCCACGCGGGCGTAGCGCGCGACGCCCGCGCCCCCGACGTACGCCGGGCGGCGCGCGCTAAAGGGACGCAGGCGTAGCGCCGGTTTTGTCGCCCGCGTATGCTGCGCGCATGTTCTGCCAAAGCTGCGGCGCAAAGAACGTCGACGACGCACGGTTCTGCAACATGTGCGGCGCCTCCCTCGCCAAGGCCGGCGAAACGGGCGGACCGATCGTCGACGCCGCCGACACGCTCCGCAGCGACGGAACACCGCCCCCGGCTGCGGCGCCGCCGCCGAGCCGCACGACGGGCGCCTTCAGCGATTCGATGGTGGGCGTGTCGCTCGCGGCCATCGGCGTGCGCTCCAACAAGAAAACGTGGTTTGCGCTGGCGGCCGTCGCGGTGGCCCTCGTGGGTGCTGGCGCGCTCGCCAGCTACCTCGCGATGGGCGACGGCACGGACGGCCACGCAGAAGCCGACGACCCCTTCGTGATCGGCTCGCCCCTGCCAAACGAAGGCGAAGTGGACGCGGTGAGCGGCGGCCCCGTAGGCACGCTTCCGGCCGGTGCCGAACCGCCAGCGAACGAGCCGAGCGCGATCGGGTCGACACGGCGGCCAAGTGGTGCGTCGATGCGCGCCGCATCGAGTGGCATGAGCACATCAGCAAGCGCAAGCATGAGCGGGTCGAGCAGCGCGGGCGGCGCGGGCTCGAGCAGCGCTGGATCGAGCGGCGCTGGATCGAGCGGCGACGGATCGAGCGGCGCGAGCGGCTCGGGCGGCAGCACCTCGATGAACGCGGGCGCTGGCGCGGGAACCGGCACGGCCTCGATGAGCTCGGGCAGCACTTCGATGGGAAGCAGCGCTTCGATGGCAAGCGCCATGGGCAGCACGTCGATGGGTTCGAACGCCGGCTCGTCGATGGGCGGCTCCAGCGCCATGACGCCGATCGAAGACGAGATCCCGCCGGAGCGGGACCTTCAGATGGAGCTCTACTCGTCCCGCGTGCGCTTTCTGATTCAGCGCTACTACGGCGCGCGGGCCCAAACCTGCTTCGACCGCGCCACCCGCAACAACCCGAACGTGAGCGGCACCGTCGTCATCGCCATGACGATCGGCGCTGATGGCCAAGTTTCGCGCGCCCGCGTCGCCCGAAACAGCACCGGCAACGATGTGCTTGGCACCTGCCTCGCCTCCCAGGTCGGCAGCTGGCGGCTCTCGGCGCCCCCGAACGGGCCCGTCGATATGCAGATCCCTTTCAGCCGATAATTGGTGCGCACATCATCCTACATATAGGATGTGGCTCATGTTCTCCTTCGGCACCGAAGCGTCCATTCCTTCGATCGCGCCTCGGCGCGAAACCCGGCGTCTGGCCCGCACCGCGTGCCAGGTGGTCGCCGAACGGGGCTTTCGCCTTCTCGGCGAGCGCACGCTGGACGTCAGTCCGCACGGCCTTCTGCTCGCGACTCGCGCCCTCGCGATCGTGCGCGAGTCCGTCCTGATCAGCCTTCGCATTCCCGGCGGTTCCTCCTGGATCGACGCCGAGGGCGCGGTGCGCCGCGTCCTTTGGCAGAACGAGCGCGTGCACGCCCTCGCGATCGAGTTTGAGCCCCTAAGCCTCACGGACCGTGCGCTCCTGCAAGCTTCGCTGCAGCGAAAACCACCGGTCTTTGGCCAGGCCCCGCGCATTCGTCGCGACTACGCGGGCTGGGTCGCCCGCATCGCGGCATAATCTCCGTTCATGCGCACCCGCTTCGGCCTTCGCGGGCAGCTCGTCGCCGCCCTCACGTTGGCCTTTGCCCTGGCCTTCGGACTGCTCGCCTTCGTCGGGCTGCGCCTGGCGCGGGAAAGCCGAAAAAGCGCCCGCGTGGCGGACGCCGCAGCGACGGCCAACGCCTTGGACGCCGCGATGGGCCAGAGCGCGTCACGCGCGTCCTTCCTGGCCTACGCCGACTCGGTGATCGATCGCGGCGGCATTCGCGGCATCGAGGCCGACGCCGCGGGCGAAACAACCTGGTCGCGCGGCGTCACCCATCTCGGCACCCGCGTCGAGAGCGACGGGGGCCGGGTGCGCCTTTGGGTTCGTGCCGCCGAGAGCGACGGTGCATTCATCGGCCGGCTTTTCACGCTCTACATGAGCGTCACCATTGCGGCGATCTTGCTCGTGGCCTTCGTCGCGCTTACGCGGCTTATCGTGCGTCCCGTCGAGGCCCTCACGCTCGCCGCAGAGCGCATCGGTCGGGGACGGCTGGACGTCAGCGTACCGAGTCAGGGCCCTCGGGAAGTCGCGCAGCTTGCCGACCAGTTCAACGGCATGGCGGCCCAGCTACGCGGGGAACGGGCGGCCCTTGAAACGCGCCTTGCGGAACTCGAGGCGGCGAACCGTTCGCTGCGCGAAGCCGAAGCCAGCGTCGAGCGCTCCGCCCACTTGGCGTCCGTCGGCCGGCTTGCCGCGGGCGTTGCCCATGAAATCGGCAACCCCCTCACGGCCATCGGCGGCCTGGTCGAACTCGCGCGCGACGACGATCTCAGCGCCGACGAACGGGACGAGTTTCTGCGACGCGCCGAGGCCGAAACGGGGCGCATTCAGCGCATCATTCGTGACCTGCTCGACTTCTCTCGCCGTGGCGACGAGGAGGAGGCCGATGCGATCGCCGTTGGCGACGCCGTCAGCGCGGCCGTCCGGCTCATCGCGCCCCAACGGGACGCGAGCCGCGTGCGCATCGAGCAGCGCGTAGACCGTGACTGCAGGGCCCATGCATCGCTCGACCGGCTCACGCAGGTGGTACTGAACCTGCTCCTCAACGCGATGGACGCGATGGACGGCGAAGGCGAAATCCTCGTTGAAGTGCAGGGCGATCAGGACCACGTACGCCTCGAGGTTTCCGACACGGGGCCAGGCATCGACGAGAACCTGCTTGAGACCCTTTTCGAGCCCTTTGTGACGTCCAAGGATGTAGGCCAGGGCACCGGCCTGGGCCTCGCCGTCTGTCACACCATCGTTGAACGCATGGGCGGCACGATCGAGGCCCAAAACCTGCGCGTGGGGGCGCGTTTCGACGTCATTCTTCCGCGGGCGAAGCCTTGAAACTTTTGATCAAACCCGTCGGCTGATGCACCCTAAGGGAGTGACAGCGCCCGAACACGACGATGTGGACGTGGACATTGACGGCGACCCGCTGGAGGACACGGGCAGCCACGCGGCGGACGAACCGACGGCTATGTGGGACCAGGCCGCGCTACGCGAACTCGGCCTGGACGCGCCGCAGGAGCAAGAAGCCAGGGGGCCCGCAACGCAGGGCACGGGCCGCCATCGCGCCGTCGGCGTGGAACTGGCCCAAGAAGAAAGCGGTCGTCGACCCAAAAAGGCGGTCGAGCAGAAGCCCAGCAAGAGCTCCGGGCTGGCGGGTTGGGTTCTGACCGCCGTCATCGCCGTCGCCCTCGGCGTGGCCATGTTCTACCTCGTCCGCAGCTTTCAGTAGCTCGGCCGACCAAAGTGCCGACCGTCCAGCGTTCTGGACCGGCGTGCAAGCCCGCATGAGTCACCGAGGGGTGTGATGATCGTGCAAGGTTTCTCGCTGAGGTATTTCTTGGAGCGGAAAATACAGTCCGTATTTGAGCGGAAAGAAACGTCTCAACGATTTCGAGGGCTTGTGCGAGGGCGCGCCATCTGGTGACGAATGCGGGGCTAGCGGCCGCCGAAGACCAGCGGGAAGGACGTCTGGGTCTCTGCGCCGGTCGCGGGAAAACGCCAGCGTCGCACGACCCCCGTAAGGCACTGGCGAAGCGAGCCCACATTGTCGCCGCGTACAGTGGCGCTTTGCACCCGGCCACTGCCAAGAATGCGAAGGTTCACATCCACACGCGCTTCCGGAGGGTTGGGGTTGCCGCGAATCGCCGTCTCATAACAGCGCTGGAGGGCGCGCTGATTCGCCGGCGCGCGGACGACGCGGGTCAGCGCTGCCGAGTCGAGCGCCATGCCGGTCATCGCCGAACCGCTGCCCGAAAGACCCTGGCGCATGATCGTGGGTCCGCCGCTGCTGTCGCCGAAGCGCTCCAGCAGGGCGCGCTGCTCGTCCGTCAGGTCGGTCATGCTGCCAGCCATGGCGGACGTCATGCGCGTCCCGTTGCGCGGCGTCGTTCGGCGGGCGCTCGTGCCCTCGCTCGTATCCTCTGGCGTTTCTTCGCCGGCTTCTTCAGGCTCGCCCTCCGTTTCCGCGACGGGCTGCTCGGGCTCCTCCACCTCCGGTGGAATGTCCGGCACCGCTTCGGCGGGCTGGGCGGGCTCGGCTGTTTCTGACGTGTCCGCGGCGGCCACGGGTTGCGGATCGTCGGCGAGCATGCGCTGGCCCACGACGACGGCGAGGGCGACGCCAAAGGCGACGCATCCAAAGATCAATCCGATGGCCGGAACGGAAAGCTGCCGCCGCTTTGGCGGCATGTAGGACGGCTCGGTCGCAAAGGTGGCGGGCGGAGCCGGAGCCGGCGCGGCAGCGGGCGCAGCCGCCGGCGTCGTTGCGGCCGCGGGCGCAGCCGCTTCGATGGGCGCACCAAACGCCAGGTCATCGTCGCTGGGGGGCGGCGCCGCGGGCTGCTTCGGCTCCGGCGCTGGCTCCGCAAAGGGCGACGAACTAATCACGGTCTTTTCGTCGTCGTCGTCAAAGTCGAGCGGCGACGGGGCTGCGCCCTGCCGGCCGCCGATCGGAATCACGTTCGAAGGCGGTGGATCCTTCTTCCGTGCGGGCGGCGGCGGTCGCTTGGGGCGCGGCGGTGGCGGCGCCGGAACCCGCCGCTGCTGGAGCAACGACGCGAGCTCCGGAACATCGGCGACCTTTTGCCAATCGCCCAAGCCCTCGCGCCAACAGAGGCTCGTCGCGCTGACGGCACCCATGCCGATCTTGCGCGCAACTTCCTCGCGCTTGATGGGTCCGACGGGCACGTCGTTGATCGCCACGTACCATTCGACGGGTGCAGCCTTCGGCGGCGGAGCCGGCGCAAGGGCAGCCCCGCGACGAAACTCGGCGCCCAAAGCTGAGCGGCCGGCGGGCCGGCTCGGTCGATTCATCGCGCCCGACCCCCCCCGACGCGCCGTGCGCGCGGCGGCACGCGGTGCCTCGGCGGACTTTGGCCCGCGAATGATGATTTCGTTCCCGCACTTGCGGCACTTCATTCGAAGGTTCCGCCCAGCGATCTTCTCGTCGGGGATCTGGTACTTCGCTTTGCAGTGGTTGCAGAGGAACTTCATGAAGCGCCGCCACTATAGACGATCCCAGGGTTCCACATCACCCCTTTGTCGGCGCGCCGGTGGCGACACGCAAAAGGCGCCGGGCGACGGCGCGGGGTGGGCGACGGGAAAAACATGGCCGAAGCGCGGGCGATCACGCCCGGGTCGTCTCTAAGACGGCATTCCATCGCGATCCTTGGGTGCAAATCTGCCTTCGAGCGTGGGGCGCCCCGGCAACCAAGGAAAGGATTCACCTGGAAACGAAGGTAGATTCGCACGAAACGCGCGTTCGCCGAGGCTTCGTAGCCCGGTGAAGTTCCTTTGCGCTCGGCGTACTTCAGGCCGTCCATCGGCGCCGTTTGCACGGGGCGCATCGACGCACTCGGACGTCCGCTGACGAACACCCGCAGGAACAGCTGTGCTCCTACAAAAGGGTCAGCAAATGGTCGCGAATGCCCTTGCGCGTGTCCTCGTCCGGAGCGACGGCGAGCGCACGCTCCCAAATCTCCGTCGACTTGTGCTTGAAACCGGAGCGCTGATAGAGCACCGCAAGGTTCTTCAACGCCGAGAAGTTGCGCGGCTGCAGGTCCACGGCCGTCTCCAACGATTGAATCGCGTCGAACACGTCCTCCCGACGGCCGCAAAGCAGGCCGAGGTGATAGTGCAGCTGAAAGCTCAAGGGATCGACCTGAATGCCTTCGCGTAACTTCGCGATGGCGCCCTCAAGGTCGCCCGTTCGGTAGAGCTCCATGCCCGCCTCCAAGATGGCGGCCGCTTCGTGCCCAAGCACCTCGTCGTCGACGCTGTCGCCCGCCCCGGCGAGCGAGCGCTCCACATGGGTGAGCACGTCGCTGATCTTGAAGGGCTTTTCCAGAAATGCATCCACCCCGTAGGACGCCTTCAGGTCTTCGGCGACGCGCCAGCCGCGGTAGATCGCGCTGACCATGATGACGGGAATGTGTCCGTACTTCTTGCTGCCCTTGATGCGACGGCAAATGTCGAAACCGTGCACCTCCGGAAGCATCGCATCGAGCAAGATGATGTCCGGCGTATCGTCGCGAACGAGTTCGAGGGCCTGAAGGCCGCGTTCCGCCTCGACGACGGTGTAGCCCTTCTGGCGAAGCACGCGGGCGAGCATCTTGCGAATGTCCGCTTCGTCGTCGACGACGAGCACCTTGGCCGACTCGCCCTGGGGCTTGGCGCGCAACGTGGGCGGCTCCGGCATCGGCGCCACCTGCGACTCGAAGGGCTCGTGCGTACCGCTCGGCGAATCTCGGTTGAGCAGCGCGTCGATTCCAAGCTCGTCGTCGTCCTCCGGCGGCGGCGCATCCTCCGTTACGACGCCCGGCGGTTGGGCCGGCGCCGCCGGTCGTGCTTTGGCTTCGATGCCAAGGGACGCCAAGTAGTCGCGCGGGACGGCGTGGCCGACGTAGTGCTTCTCGCCGCGCTCGACGAGGGCGTATGCTTCGTCGATCGTGCTCAGCAGCGTTTCCTGCAGCGCGACGTAGGGAAAGACCCGTCGGCCGGCGACAAACTCGATCTCGTCGATGACGCGGCGATCCGTCGGATCCGCCATGGCCAAGAAGATGCGGTCGTCCTTCACGAGGATCGGCAAGATCAAATGCTGCCGCGCGATCTCGAGCGGAATGAGCTCGAGGTTTTCAAGGGGCACCACCACCTGCGCCAGATCGATGCCCGGCAAGCCCAGCTGCTCGCTCAGGGCCTTGAGAAGGTCCTGCCCTTGGACCTTTCCGCTTTGCTCGGCGACGGAGGCCAAGCGCTGCCCTGGTTTGGCCTTCTGCTCTTCCAGCAACGAGTCGAGCTCGTCCACCGTGACCAGCTTCTGCTTCAGCAGAATCCGGCCAAGCTGTTTCTTTTCATCGGACATGAACGCGCTGGTCCGATGCTACCCGATGGCGACCGGCAAGCGGAAGAAGAAGCTTCCGTCGGTTCGTCAAAACGGGCACAAAAACCCATGGTTTTATCCGACGCGGCTCGCGAACACTTCCGGCCAAGCGCCTTTTGACGTCGGGTGCGCCTGATGCGCACGCGGCGCCGCATCCCAGACGGCTACATACCGCTCAGGATCTGAAAGCGGGGCGACGCTTCATCATCGCGCGCAAGCACGATTCGATTGTCGCCCAAGCGCCGCGCCCAGTGGTCGTCGTCATCGCCGCCACGAACCCGAAAGTTCGCTGTATAGCGGTACTCGACATAGACCCGGTGCTCTTCCCAGGTCACCCGGCGGTAGTTGATCTCGTAGCGCACATCGAGCAGGCGGTCCGTCCAGAGGGCGAGGTGCTCACGAAGGCCGTCGTAGTCGAGGTCGTCATCGCCCGACGGCGTGCCGTTATCGTCGAGGTAGGACTCATCCGCGAGGTCGAGTAGGCGTCGCACATTGCGGGCCTCCACGGCGCGTCGATACTCCTCCATGAAGGACACGACATCCCGGTTGTCGGGCGTGTCTTCGACGGTGGTGTTCGGAATGACGCTGGCGCATCCCGCGAGCGAAAGGCTGAGAAGAAAGAGCGTAAGACGGGTCATAGCAGCCGTGCGGAAAAACCAATGAGCCCCGGCGGCCTATTCCCGCCGGCGCCCCAGGCCATACCACGCGAGCGTGATCAGGCCAAAGAACCCTGCGCCGGGGTCGCCACGGGCGCTGCAGCCCCCGGGCCGCTCGGTCGGAAGATGCGTGCGCAGGGTCCCTCGGGTCGTGCGGCCTTGCCTACCGGCAACCCATACGTGCACCGCTTGGTCACCCGCCCGCTCAAAGGCCAGCTCGGAGCGGTCCCCGTCCCCATACGCGCTCCGATCTTCTTCCCAAGAGACGGCCCGGTAGGGCGCAGACGACCCCTCCAGGACCGCCATTCCCGCGCCCACGGACCGAAGATGGGGCAGTATCGGGCCGTCGCCGGGCACCTCGCTCGCCACGAAGTCGCCCCGCGCGGCGATCCGAAAGGCCGTGGAGGGTTGGTGGCCGGGCCGGTGAATCGCCGTGGCAGGCCAGGCGCCCAGAATCCGCGCGTCGCCTTCGAGACGAAGGCCCGTTCCGGCCCGCAGCACGACGGTCAGTTCGGCGTTCGATGACACCGTGAAGGTGCCGTCAACGTGCCTTAGGGCGAGGGACGACGCGGGCGTCGCGGGCGGAGACGGCGCGGCGTCTGCGTCGTCGCACGCGCCGAAAACCTTCACCTCCGCGCCGACGCGCAGGTGGGCGCTCGGCCCCGACGGGTCGAACCATGGAGCTTCGATCGGAAATCCCCCGCCCATCTCACGCGCCCGCCAAAGCCAAACGTCGATGGGAGCGTCCGCGCCCTCCATCGGGCCGCGCGCCACGCCCCACCGAGGCGCGGCCCGCACCACCCGCACCGATGCGGCGCTTCGCAGCCAGGGTGTGCCCGGACTCTGAAGGCGCAGGTCGTAGGTGCCCGGAGCGACCCATGCCGGAACGGGAAGGCGGACGCGCAGCACGCGGCCTCGCCCTTCGTGCCTCAGGTCCGCCACACGCAGCACGTAGCGATGCTCGCCGCCGAGCACGACGCTGCGACCGACGAGCTCCGCGCTCCAGCCCCGCAGCGCCTTTTCCTGCTGGCGGCCGGGTGGCGGCGTGAGCGGTACGGGCACGCGAATGCGCGCGCGCAGGTCGCCGCCCGCGCGGAGCAGCGCCGGCAGGCCCGGACGTGGGTAGAGAAGCGCGTGTTCGCCCGGTACGGCTTCAGCGGCGCAGTCGGGCAACTCGACCAGCCAGTCGCCGTGTTGCGCTTTCGCCCGAGCGGTGATCAAGAGCAGTCCGAGCGCCGCCCACTTCGTGACGGCGCCGCGACCGTTTAGCCCCCTTCGCCAACGGTGTCCGAGCGCTTTGCGGCCTGCGTCGTCGAAGGCCCTCGTCACGTACCGGACGTGCAATGCTCGGCTCCCCTCCGCTCGCCCCAGAAAACCCGTCCGAGATCGGACACGGACGATTTCAAGCCGCTCGTCACGCGCCAAAGAAGAACATGACGAAGATGTCGTAGATGGCGTGCGTGTAGACGGCGACGGCGAAGCCGCGCAGGCGATACACGGCCGTGAGGTAGAGGCCCGCAATCGTTCGAAAGACGAAACTGCTCAGCGTGAACGCGTCCGAGAGCGAACCCACATAGTGAATCGCGGAAAAGAGCACGCTGGAGACGACGGCTGCGACGATCAACGCGAGCCAGGTGCGGGCGATGTGGCGGTCCGCAAACCAAAAGAGGCCGCCGAAGACCACCACGCGAAAGACGAGCTCTTCGTGAAACCCTGCGCCGCAGCTCAGCACCACCTTGGCAAAGGGCGAAAGGTCCATTCCCGCCGCGAGCGGTGGAACGGCGACCACCTGCTGCGTAAGCCAGCCGACGGAAATCAGCATGCCGAAGGCGAGGACCGTGCTTTCGAGCAGGAGCGGCGCGAAGGCGATCGGCCGAATCTTATGCTTCTTCTGCAGGTAGACCGCTGCGCCGACGAGTCCCGCGCAGATCAGCAGCGTTGCC
>JBCCRV010000191.1:0-10991 GCA_039201085.1 Myxococcota bacterium
AAACGGGTCGCCGCATCGTCCTCACCTGGCGAACCGCAGACTTCCCGCTCGATGCGGCAGATTCGAAGGTGGAGATCAGCTTCGAGCCCGTTGCTGGAGGAACCCGCGTCGTCGTTCACCACACGGATATCCCCGACGGCCAGAGCGAAAAATACAAGAAGACTTGGCGAACGGTCTATCTCGAGCCGATGAAGAAGTTCTTCGCTAGCAAGGGCGCTGCGAAGCGCGCGGTTCTCGACGCCGGCAAGCGCGGCGTTCTTCCGACACCGGGCGAGCGACGGCGGGGACGACGTCCTATCCTCGGCCCCCGGCCCGGCAGGGACGCAGAAGGCAAGGTCGTGAAAACCCCTCCCAAGCCTCCGCCGCCCGTAAAGGAAGAGTCCGTGCGGCCGAAAGCAGCGACCAAAGGGACCAAGAAGCCGATCAACCTGAGCGCGAAGAAGCCCACCAAGGCCGCGAAGATTGCGACCGCGACGAAGGCTCGCAAGTCGTCAACCACGGCAACGAAGAAGGCCGCCAAAAAGACCGCAGCCGCCAAGAAGACTACGAAGAAGGCCGCCAAGAAGCCCACCAAAAAGGCCGCGAAGAAGACCACCAAAGCTGCGCGTAAGCCGGCGAAGAAGGCCGCCAAAAAGACCACCAAAGCTGCGCGTAAGCCAGCGAAGAAGGCCGCGCGCAAGGCCGCCAAGAAGACCGCGAAGGCCCCTCGTAAGCCGGCGAAGAAAACCGCTAAGAAGGCTGCTGCTCGCAAGCCGGCGAAACGAACCGCCAAGAAGCGCCGCCGCTAGGACTCTTCCTACCGACCACCGCGTTGGTCACACCGTCCTCTCGTCGATGACGAAAGACTGACAAGATCCCGGTCTCTGTTCGCGGCAGCAGCGAGCGCTCGTCGTGGAGCGCCCTGCCCCCAGCAACCCCACCTCCGCCCGCTCCCGGTTGGCGGGGCGCGCCTACGCCTACTTAGCGTCGAGAATCGTTCGAATCGCCGCGTCTAGGTCGTCGAGGTCGAAGGGTTTGTCGAGAAAGCCGTCGGCCCCGTAAAGCGGCGACGTCATTTCGTTGAGGCGCTCGCCAATGCCCGTGAGCATCAACACGCCGGTTTCCTTCAGCGCGTCATCGTCGCGCACAGCCCGGCAAACCTCCCAGCCGCTCATGCCCGGCATCATGACGTCGAGAATGATCAGGTTGGGCTTTTCGCGCCGCGCAAGCCGCAGCGCCTCTTCGCCGTCCGATGCCTCCACCACGCGTGCGCCAAGCCCCTTCACATGGCGCGTCACCATCGCAAGGATCTCGAAGTCGTCGTCAGCGCAAAGCACGGTCTGGTTGCTGAGCTCTCCCATCGCGCCCGCATCCTCGGCGCCATCGGGGGGCGTTGTCAACGCATACCTCGGGCCCGTTCCTGCAATTGGTCCCGCCATCCGATTGCTGCGGTTTTTTGCCTATGCTAGTCGGCGTCTATGCGGGCAAATGTCAAAGCGGCGGCGTTGGTGGCGCTTATGGCGTGCGGCGGCGAGTCAGAGAGCACGACCGGTGAAGATGAGCCCGTGCGGCACGGACTCACCGCCGAGCAGGCCGGCCAGCCCTTGGCGGACATCGGCGACGAAACGATCACCCTGGGCGAGTTTGCGGAACGCCTGGCGGACCAGAGCCCGTACTTGCGTGCCCGGTTCAACACGCCGGAACGTCGGCGCGAGTTCCTCGACAATCTCATTCGCTTCGAACTGCTCGCCCAGGAAGCCGAGCGGCAGGGGATCGACGAGCTACCGAGCGTTCGAGACACGCGAAATCGTGCGATGATTCAGCAGCTGATGCGCGAAGAGTTTGGCGAGATCGGACCAGAGAGCGTCTCCGAGGAGGACGTGCGCGCGTACTACGAGTCGAACCGCTCCGACTACAACACCCCGGCCCAAGTCCGCGCCCGAGCCATCGCCTTTTCAGACGTTGGCGCCGCCCAGGCCGCAATCGAGCGTGTGCGCCGTGCCGAGCAGCCGGCAGACCTCTTTCGCCAGATCGCCAGCGAGCAAGCCGATGAAGAAGCCGCCGCCCGTTTGGGCGACCTTGGTTTCCTTGGCGCCGACGGCGTGCGAGGGGGCTCCGCCCCGAACGTACCCGCGCCGCTCGCCGAGGCCGCGTTTGCCCTCGACCGTATCGGCGATTTTAGCGCCCCCATTCCTCACGCTGGCCTTCAGTACGTGGTCATGTTGACGGGCCGGCGCGCGGCTATGCAGCGCACCCTTGAGGAGGCGTCCCGGACGATCCGGCTGCGCCTTGCTGAGAAGGCGCGCGACGAAGCGATGGAAGCGTTCGTGGCCCGCCTTCGGGCGGCCGAAGACGTGGAAATCAACGCCGAAGCTCTTCAGCAGGTGCGCGTCGACCTGCCCGAGGCAACCCCATGAACCTGCCTATGACCCTCCGCATGAGTTCCGCCGTTATTCTCTGCCTCTCGCTCTCAGGCGCCTCGATGGCGCGTGCGGAAGTCATCGAGCGGGTCGTCGCCGTCGTGAACGACGAAGCACTTTTTCTGAGCGAGCTTCGACGTCGTGCGTCGCCGCTTTTGGATCGCGTCATGTCCGCGCCGACGGAGGCAGAGCGGGTCGCCGGGTTGGGCCAACTCTACAGCGAGCTCTTGGAGGTCATGATCAACGAGGCGCTGATCGACCAGGCGGCTCGGCGCATGTCGATCCGCGTGACCACGGCGGAAGTCGAGCAGGCGATTCGCGGCGTCATCCGCGAGAACGGCCTGGAAGAGCGCGAATTTTGGCGATTGGTCGCCGAACAGGGCTTTACGGAGGCGCAGTACCGGCGCGATGTGCGCTCCCAGCTCCTGCGCCTCAAGGTGCTCAACCAGCGTGTTCGCTCCCGGGTGAACATCACCGAGGCGCAGGTACGCGAGGCCTACGACCAACGGGTCCGGCAGGCGAATCGCCGCGTTCGTTCGCGCGCTTCGCATGTCTTCTTGACGCTGCCGGCGGGCGCGTCGGCGGCGGACGTGGCGCAGCTGCGGGCCGAGGCGAGGGCTATCAAGGCGCGGCTCGACGCAGGCGAGACCTTTGCGCGGGTCGTGGCCGACACCGGCGGTGGCGAGCTTGGTTGGCTGAGCGAAGGCGATTTGCCATCCGAGCTCGAAGAAGCGCTAACCGAGCTATCGCCGGGTCAGTACTCCGACCCGGTGCGGGGCGCCGCGGGTTTTCACATCTTTTTGCTTCACGAACGCGAACAAGGCGGAAGCGAGCTTCCGGCCTTCGACGATGTGCGTGAGCAGCTGCAGAATCAGATGATGCAGCAAGCGATGGCCCGGCAGCAGGAGGAGTTCATGGAGGAGCTTCGCCGGGACGCGATCGTTGCGCGACGGCTCTAGGAGCTTGATTCGGTACCCATGCGTCGCGCCCTCGGCACCCTTTTGAGCGTCGCGGTGCTCGGCGGCCTTCTCGTTGCCGTCACGTGGCTGACGTCACCGCCATCGGAGGAAGTCGCCGCCTTCGACGTTCAGCGACCGGAGGCCGCGGAGGCCCTTCCCGCCCTCGCCCGCTTCGTGCGCTACTCCCCGACCTTCGAAGTGGCGCACACGAGCCGCCTGAGCGTGGATCTCGAGGGACGTGGCGAGGTGCTTCTCTCGCTGGTCAGTGAAGACGGAGGCGTTCGCGAGGTAGCCGTAGACGCCCCCGGCAGGGCCTCCTTTGCCTCCGTGGAGGCTGGACGCTGGTCGCTCAGAGCCGTGGCCCCGCCCGGCGTCGGCGGGGCCGTATCGCTCCGAGCCAGCCTGGGAGGCGTGTCCGCCCGCCTCGTGGGGGCCACCCTCCTCGTCCTGCTGGTCCCAGTGATGTGGCCGTACCGAAGGGCGCCGCGGGCGGCCCTCAAGCGCCTTGGTGCCGTCGATCCCGTCACCCGGGGCTCCTAAACCCGCGCGCGCCGCGGTCGGATGGGATCCGGATCTGCGCGTCAGTGGCGCGTTCACCGGAAGACTTGGACGACGGGTGTATGGCCCGTCTCCCCCCCCCTCAAAATCTCCGCCTGCTCTTCCGTGCATTGACCTGCACGCGGATTTCTCTGTACGTTCGCGCCATGGAAATCACCGAGATCCTCAACGCCGCCCTTGCCGCTGTGGTGTTCAGCGTGATCGGCTTGGTTTTCTTCGGCATCGCCTTTCTCTTGATCACCAAGCTGGCGCCCTTTTCGGTCCGCAAAGAGATTGAAGAAGATCAAAACACGGCCCTCGGCATCGTGATCGGTTCGATCATCATCGGTATCGCGATGATCGTGTCTGCGTCGATGCACGGCTAGCCGAAACGGGCGAACCCCGGTTCGCGCGTCGGAGCCTTATTTGAATACCCGCCCATTCCGTGACGGACGCTGATACGCCAGAGCCGGGCTCCGCAAAGCCCAGCGGCACCGATTCCGACGTGGCCGCCAGCGCCGCTGACGGCCGCCCTCGCCTGCCGACCCCCCTCCTCTACCTCACGGTGCTCATCATCGCGACCTCCGGGCTCGTTTACGAGCTCCTGGCGGGCACGCTCGCGAGCTATGTCCTGGGGGATTCGGTCCTCCAGTTCAGCACAACCATCGGCGCCTACCTCTTTGCGATGGGCATTGGCAGCTACCTCTCGCGCTTCGTCGGCAACGACGTCGCCCGCCGCTTTCTCGAGGTCGAACTCGCCGCGGCCTTGGCGGGTGGCCTCTCGGCTCCGCTGCTTTTTTTGGGCTTTGCGTACGCGGACTTCTTCAGCGTGCTGCTCTACGGCACCATCGGCCTCGTGGGCATTCTCGTCGGCCTCGAGGTGCCCCTCTTGATGCGCATCCTGCGCGAGCACCTCGCCTTTGAAGAGCTCGTCGCCCGTGTGCTGACCTTCGACTATATTGGCGCCCTCGTCGGTTCGC
The DNA here is from genome assembly GCA_039201085.1 of Myxococcota bacterium. Lineage (GTDB taxonomy): Bacteria > Myxococcota_A > Polyangia > Polyangiales > Houyiibacteriaceae > JBCCRV01. Next base: position 4,876 of record JBCCRV010000191.1, read on the forward strand.
TGCTCTTTGCCATCGTGCTGGTGCCCACGCTGGGACTGAACCGGACCGCCCTGCTCTTCGGCATGCTCAACGCTGCCGTCGCCTTCGGCGGCACGTTCATTCTTGCGCCGCTTCTGCGTCGTCGCGAGCGAACGCGTTTGCGATTGGGCGCCCTGCTCATCGGCGGCGTGCTGCTTGCCGGATTTGCTCAAGCCGACGCGATCACCGACTACGCGGAAGAGGGCCTCTACTCCGAGCCCGTCGTCTTTTCACAGCAGACGCCGTATCAACGCATCGTTGTCACGGGCGGGCAAACGGGCGTCCAGCTCTTTTTGAACGGCAATCTGCAGTTCGCCCAACACGATGAGTACCGCTACCACGAGGCGCTCGTGCATCCCGCCTTCGCCGCGGCCCAAGAGCCCTCACGCGTGCTGGTGCTCGGGGGCGGCGACGGCCTTGCTCTTCGCGAAATATGGAAGCACCCGGGGGTGGAGTCGGCCACGCTCGTCGACTTGGATCCGGCGATGACCGAAATGGCAAGTCGCCTCCCGCCGCTCGTGGCCCTCAACGCGCAGGCCTTCGAAGACCCGCGCCTTACGGTGGTTCATGAAGACGCCCTCGTGTGGCTGGACGAAGAATCGCGCGGTCCGTTCGATGTGATCGTCGTGGATTTTCCGGACCCAAACAACTTCTCGCTAGGCAAGCTCTATACGCGCCGATTCTATCGACTCGTCCGCGGAGCGCTTGCCGACGGCGGTACGCTCGTGGTGCAGAGCACGTCCCCGCTTTACGCGCGCCAGAGCTTCTGGTGCGTCGACCGCACGATGCGCGAAGCCGGCCTTCATACGCACCCCTACCACGCGACGGTGCCCAGCTTTGGCGAGTGGGGCTTTGTGCTCGCGCAGAAGACGCCCTTCGATCCGCCCTCACGCCTGACGACCGCGGGCCTGCGATTCCTCGACGATCGAACGCTTGAGCGCATGTTCGAGTTTCCTCCGGACATGGCCCGGGTGGCCGTCGAGCCAAACCGACTCAACGACCAGCGGCTCGTGCGTTACTACGAAGCTGAATGGAGCCGATTGGCGCCGTGACGAAGCGCCGCGAGATGCTCGCGTCCCTCCTCGGTGGAGCCGCGGCTTCCCAGCTCCTTGCGTGCCGGCGCGCGCCGGACGAGCCCGAATCGATCGACGGCCGGCTGGGCGCTCCGGACCACGCCTTTGGGCATCGGCTCCGCGACGGACTTCATCTGGAAGAATGGGACGACGTGCCCGAAGAGCGCACGCGCGTGGCCATCATCGGCGGTGGCGTCGCCGGGCTTGCGGCGGGCTGGCGCCTGCGAACCCGCGGCATCAGCGGCGTACGCCTCTACGAAATGGAGAGCAGCGTGGGCGGCACGGCACGCTCCGGTCAGAACCGGCACGTCGCCTTTCCCCTCGGCGCCCACTACCTGCCGCTTCCGCGGCGTGACGACCGCGTGCTGCGGGGCTTTCTCGATTCGATGGGCGCCCTCGAAGACGACGAGGGCGCCGAGCACGTGCTCGTGCGCGAACCGGACGAGCGGGTCTTCTACCGTGGATACTGGTATCGCGGGCTCTACCCCTACGCCGGTGCATCGAACGAGGACCTCGCCGAACTCGCGCGCTTCGAAGGCGAAATGCTGCGCTTCGCCCAAAGCCGCGGCGAAGATGGCAAGCCCGCCTTCACCCTTCCGAGCCGAGAGTGCTCGACCGATCCGCGCTTCATTGAACTGGACGCGATCGATGCCGAGACGTACCTCGCGCGTGAGGGCTACCGCACCGCAAGGCTCCGCTGGCTCTGCGACTACGCCACCCGCGACGACTACGGGCTTGCGCTCTCCGAAGCGAGCGCTTGGGCCCTTGTCTTCTACTGGGCTGCGCGCATCCATGAAGGGGCCGAGGAAACGTCCGAGGTGCTCACCTGGCCCAGCGGCAACGCCGCCCTGGCGCGCGCGCTCGCCGAACCGCTCCGCGGGCGCATCGACACGAACGTGATGGCCGTCGACGTCCGTCAACAGGCGGGGGAGGTTCGCATTCTCCTGCTGACGCCCGGCGGCGCTCGGCGCCGCGTCATCGCCGATCGGGCGGTGCTGGCCATGCCCAAATTCATCGCCTCGAAGATCGCGCGCCGCGCCAAGCTTCCGGACATCGGCGAGCCGACCTACGGGCCCTGGTGGGTGGCGAACCTTCATCTCGCGTCCCGTCCCCGCGGACGGGGCGAAGTGCTGGCGTGGGACAACGTGATCTACGACAGCCCGAGCCTCGGCTACGTGACCGCGACGCACCAAACGGGCCGCGATTCGGGACCGACGGTCCTCACGTACTACTTCCCGATGACCGGCGACGTATCGGAAGCACGTCAGCGCCTCATGGACGCTGAGCTCGAAACGCTTCAGACCGCGTGCCTCACCGATCTCAGTGCGCCCCACCCGGAGCTCGTGTCCCGGCTCGAACGGCTGGACGTGTGGCGCTGGGGGCATGCCATGGCCCAGCCGCGTCCCGGTTTTCTCCAAGAGGGTGCGCGCTTTTCGGCGGGCAAGGCGAGCGGACGCATTCATTTCGCCCACTCGGACCTCAGCGGACTCGCGCTCTTCGAAGAGGCGTTTCACCATGGAGTTCGCGCCGCGGACGAAATCGCGGACGCGGTGTAAACCGTACGCATGCGTGCCCTTCAATCACGGCTCCTTCGACCCGCGTTCTTCTTCGACGCGCGAGGCCGCAGCCGTGGCTGAAAAGCCAAGGCTGCTCGCACCGTCCGGTCCTTGGCTCTTTTCCCGTTCCGGCGACTTGTTCGTCTTCGCCGGACCGGCGCTCCTCGCCTTTGCGCTCGTCGCCTACGCCGCCAGCAGCGGGCTACTGGTCGGCGATGCGCCCGCCTGGACCTTCTTCGCGATCGTGCTCGCGGTCGATGTGGCGCACGTATGGTCGACGCTCTTCCGCGTGTATTTCGACGGGGCCGAATTCGAACGCAAACGCGCACTCTACGTCGGCGCGCCCATCGCCGTGTACGTCGCCGGTGTGATGCTGCACGCGGTTTCGTCGCTCGCTTTCTGGCGCGTGCTCGCCTACGTCGCGGTCTTTCACTTCATGCGTCAACAGGTCGGCTGGATGCGCCTCTACGATCGAAGGGATGCGGAGGCCAAGCCCTGGCAAAGGCGGCTCGACAGCTGGACCATCTACGCCTGCTGTCTCTACCCGCTTCTTTGGTGGCATGCACACTTGCCCCGCGCCTTTGATTGGTTTCTCGAGGGCGACTTTGTCGTCGGACTCTCGTCGTCGCTCCTCCCGCCAGCCGCGCTCATCTACGGGCTCACGCTTGCCGCCTTTGCCGCGACGCACGCGCTTCGCGTGTTTCGCGGCCAAGGGCAACCGGGAAAGATCGTGCTCGCGATCGCCACGGCGGCGTGCTGGTACGGCGGCATCGTCGCGTTCGACAGCGATCTTGTCTTCACCGTGACCAACGTGCTGCTTCATGGCGTACCCTACTTCCTGCTGACGTTCCGTTACGGCCGAAAGCGCGCGGCGGAGGGCGCTCCCTTGCTGCGACGCCTCCTCGGTGGCGCGGCCGTGCGCGCCGGGTTCGCCTTCGCCGCCATCGTTCTCGTTCTGGCGACGGTGGAAGAAGGCATCTGGGATCGCTACGTCTGGCACGAGCACGCTGGCGTATTCGGCAACGGGGCGAGTCTCGGCGATCTGACGCTGGCGCTCCTTGTGCCGCTTCTGTCGCTCCCGCAAGCCGTGCACTACGTGCTGGACGGAGTGGTGTGGCGCGGTGCGTCAAACCCGCTGCTTCGATGACGCGTGGTCCACGGCGAGCGTGAACGGCAACGAATCCGGAGCGCTGTGTGACATTTGGCGCACGACGGATGCGACCCAAACACCCGCTTGGTACGCTCGTGAGGCGCTATGCGCCGGTGGTGTCATGTTCCAACGCGTACTGGTCTTTCTCTGTTCCGCGCTCATTCTCTCCTGCGGTGGAGGAGCAAACGCCGACCTCACGGTCAACCTAAGAAGCGACTACGTGCCGCAGGTCGACTTCACCTCCGTCCGTATCGCGCTGCGCGCCGGCGACGCCAACGAGACCGTGGCGACCGTTCCCGCCTCCGAGTCCGACTACACCCGCGGCGAGTTCCTAACGAACTTCGGCGACTTAAAGCAGGGCGACTATGTCGTGCGCGCCGAGCTGCTTGCCGAAGACGGACGTATCGTCGGCAGTCGCTCGAACGCCCTCACGTTGAGCCAGTCCACCGCGGTTACCCTCGTCATCACGCAAAGCTGCCGCGGCGTGGAATGCCCAGGAGGCGGCGATCCGAGTTTTACCGAGTGTTCCGGCGGGCGCTGCGTGGCACCCGGCTGTTCGCCGGAAACGCCGGCGTTCTGCGATGAAGGCTGTCTCTCGAACGAAGAATGCAACGGATCCGTCGCGTGCGCTGAAGGCGTCTGCTTGGCGGAGGGCGCGTGCCTTTCGGTCCCTAACGACGCGCTCTGCGACGAGAATGAGTTTTGCGATCCGCGCGACGGGTGCCAGCTTCGGCCGGACGTCGTGCTTCCGGATATGGGCATGCCCGACCTCCGCCCCGTCGAATGCGATATGCCCTGCGATGTGGAGGGGCGACCCTGCGCCGAGGGCCGCTTCGACTGCAGCACGGGCACGCCCGTCTGCATGGAAACGGGCGGTGGGGCGAACGCGGGCGCTGTCTGTCGCGCCGCCGTCGACCTCTGCGACGCGGACGACGCATGCGATGGCGTAAGCCCGGAATGCCCCGAGGAGGACGGCAAGCAGGAAGCCGGCTTTGTGTGCCGCACGGCCGTCGATGAGTGCGACGTGTCCGAGGTGTGCGACGGCACGTCAAACGCGTGCCCGGCCAACGTTTTTCAGCCCGTCGGCACACGCTGCGTCGATGGCGGATTCTGCAACGGCGACCACATCTGCAGCGATACCTGCGAACCCGACGCGCCCTGTCAGCCCGAGGGCATGCCCTGCAGCACCGGTCGAACGGACTGCACGAGCGGCGTCCCCCAGTGTGTGCCCAACGGCAACCAGCCCAACGGCGTCGAATGCGCCGCTACGGAGATCGGCCCCTGGAACAGCTGCTCCTTCACCGGCACCTGCGCCGAGACGGGCACGGAGATGCGTACCGTCACGGAGTTCGAGTGCCGTGCAGGAACGTGCGAGCCGGACCCCCGCACGGAGACCCAGCCGTGCAGCCGCGATACGGACGGCAACCGCTGCGGCTCGGACATCGTCGGCGGATGGGAAGCCTGCATGGGCTTCGACAACACCTGCGACGAAACGGGTATGCAGATCCAGCAGGTCACCACGCCCACCTGCGTGGCGGGAACGTGCAGCAACCAAACGTCGACCAACTCGCGCGGCTGCATGCGCGATACGGACGGCACGGGCTGCGGCATGGTGACGCGTGGCCCCTTCGGCGCCTGCGACTACTCCAGCACCTGCGACGAAACGGCCACCCGCACCCGAACGGTGACGACGCCCACCTGCGGCGGAGCCAGCTGCGGGAACGTCACCTCGAGCGAGAGTGAGAGCTGCACGCGCAATACCGATGGAATCGGATGCGGCACCGTGACCTTTGGCGCCTGGAGTGCGTGCTCGGGCTTTTCCGACGTGTGCGACCGCACCGGAACCCGCAGCCGAAGCGTTTTTACGCCGACCTGCAGCAGCGGCGGCTGCGGCACCGTCACCACGTCGCAGAGCGAGAGCTGTACGCGGACCAACCCGGGCCGTAACTACAACCAAACCTGCTGCACCGGAGCCGGCGTGACGCCATGCGCGCAGGGAGCATGCTTGAACAACCGCTGCGTAGCCTTCGGCGGCGGGTATGCGCGAGAAGCCGTCGGCTTCGAAGACCCGCGCGTGTGCCGGGGCAACCCGCTCGATGGCGGCGCCTGCTCGTGTCCCGACGGGTTCATCGATGAGGCCTTAGCGGATATGGACAACGCCTTCGACGAAGGCAATGGCACGGCGACCGTGCTCCACGTGTGCCGGGGGGCGAACGACTCACCCGGCGCCGACTTCCGCGGCGCCTACGGCGAGAATATCGGCAACCTGCGTCGGTCGAGATCGACCGACTGGAGGATCTGGCAAAGAGGGTGCGGCCA
>JBCCRV010000192.1:0-10956 GCA_039201085.1 Myxococcota bacterium
AGTCGGCAACGGTGTCGTCGATGATGTCGCAGCCGGGCGCGTCGGAGTCGTCGTCGCCATCGCTCGGCGGGTCTGAGTCGCGCGCAGAATCGACGGCGTCGCACCAATCCCAGCCGCCCGCATCGCAGCAGGTGCGCGCCAGCGGGTCGCGCGCGACGTCGTCAAAGCAGCTCGCCTCGTCGAAGCCATCAAAGAGGTAGTCCGCAACGGTGTCGTCGATGATATCGCAGCCGGGCGCGTCGCCGTCGCCGCTGCCATCGCGCACCGCATCGACGGCGTCGCACCACGCCCAGCTGCCGGCGTCGCAGCAGGCTTGCGCGAGCGGGTCGCGCGCGACGTCGTCAAAGCAGCTCGCTTCGTCGAAGCCGTCGAAGACGCAGTCGGCGACCGTGTCGTCGATGATGTCGCAGTTCAGCGCTTCCGTTTCGCAAAGTGACGTGCAGCCGTCCCACGGACCTTCATCCCACGCGCCGTCCGTCGCGCCGCAGAGGGCTTCGCACGCCGACGTCGAACCCGCTGCATACTCGGTGCCGCCGCAGTCGGCGTGGCCGTCGGCGTAGTCGAGGCAGTTCCCGTAGAAATCGCTTCCGCCGTAGCCCGCGAGGCAGGCGCGCGCGTGAAAGGCGTCTTCGTCTTCGCCGAGACCGAAGGGGCTCACTTCCGTGCACGTGTCGATGCAGGACGTGAGCGTTACGGCGCATCCGCGCGAACGGTCGGCGTAGTCCGGAAGCAGGCCGAGCACGAGGTCGCACGCTTCGCGCGCCGCTTCGGACGCGTCGCACGCGCTTGTGCAGGCGGGCCCCTCAGCGGCGAGGCATTCGGTCAGAAGCGTGCCGGCTCGGCCCGCACCGACGGCGCCGTTGAAGCGCGGCAGCTCCGTCAGCGCGCAGTCCGTGGCGCGTAGGATGCACTGGTCCGCTTGGGCGAGATCGCTCAGCACGGCGCCCATGCACGGTCCGCCGGTGCACGTCGTGCGCATTTCAAAATCGCCGGTGCCTTCGCCTTCGTAGGCGCGAACGGCGATGAAGAAGGTGCCGGAGACGGCTTCGACGGTGTAGTTGAGCGTCACCCGATCGGCAGCCGTTTCAAAGGTCTCGGGGCGCACGAACCGGTTCGGAGATCCGCCGTCGTAGAGGTAGGCAGAGGGCCGAAGGTCGCCGGAAGTGCGGCGGACTTCGACGGTGAACGCGTCGCCCGTCGCCACCTCGAGGCTGTAGAGCGCGAGGGCGTCCCGCCCGGCGTTGCCTTCGACGGTCTGTCCTAGGCTGATCGCGCGACTACCGAATGCACCGTCGGCTTTTCCGGCGGCGATCGCGGTGACCAAACCCGGGTCGTCGTTGAGTGAACTCGGCGTTTCGTTTGAACAGGCCAGGGCCAAAACCATCGATAGTGCAGCGTAGTGTCGCATTGCAGTCCTCCAGCGGTACGCGCCCCGTTGAGCACGCTCCGTGCCAGCCGGAGGGAGGACGGGTCGCCATCATTTCAACTGATTTTTAATGCCTCCTACTGCAAACAGGGAGGGTCTGAGGTCCCCGAATGTCGGTCTTTCGGTGGCTAGTCCTCTAGCCAATGGCCCATGGAATCGCCCGCGAGCGCCCGGAGACGTGCCCGCGGAACCCCTCGGCAAAGTGCCGAGTGAGAGTGAGGGTGGGAGTGTGAGGGAAGGGTGGAGAGTGGAGCGTGAAGGGTGAGGAGTGGCGGGTGATGTGTTCGATAGCGGCCGCCCGCGTTCATGTGCCCACACTTCACGCCCACGCTTCACCCCTCACGCCCACGCTTCACGCCCTAACCTCACGCTCACACCCACGCGTCGAGTGCTACCTCCGACCGCATAAACTCCGTGTCCTCCGCGGCCGGTGATTTAGATCGACGAGTCTGGCGTAGGTCATGCCGCAACGCCGATGGTCAACGGCAGGCTCTCCAAGCGAACGACCGATCGCAAGCAGCCGACGGAATCACGGCGTCCTTGGTCGCAGCCAAAAGCGCCACGACGGCGCCGTGCGATTAGAAGGTGGCGACGGCTTCGTCGAAGTCTTCGTAGATCACGTCGCCATGTTCGAAGAGGGCATGCAGAAGCGCGCAGCCTTCCGGGTCTTGCTCATCGTCGCAGCGGGGCTCGAGGTACTCGAGGTATTCGACGTTCACTTGGTCGCGCAAGCGCGGACGAAGGGCGTCCGAAATGAAGGCGCCAGGCCGCCCTTCGATGGCCTCTTCGTCGCGGTGGCAAAGGCCGCAGGAGGTGCCCTCTCGCGTCGAGCCTTCAAGCTCCAGATGGAACGGCGCATCGTCCATGAGCGGTGTGGTTACCGGGAACGCGATCTCGCCCTTGAGGGTGCGCGTGGGCGAACGCCATTCGCCGAACTCGAGCAGGTGCACGCCCGGTCCGCCGAGGGTGATCGACAGCACGAGCCCCTCCGTGTGCAGAAACACGCGGGGGCGATCCGTGCCGGCGGCGGGCTGGGCGGAAAAGGTGCTGTCCGTCGCGGTCATGCGAAGGGGCCTCGGCAGGCTGGCCACGAAGCACGCGAGGGTGGGCTCGGGCAGCGCGTTGATGCGCGCGAGGGCGTCGTCGATCGTTTGGGGCGCTTCGCCGATGGGGGAGCAGAGCGGTGGATCGTCGCCATTCGCGCAGCTTGCGGCTGCGGCCAGCACGATGAGCGCGCCGACGCGTACGAGCGGCATAAACGCGGGCAGTGAACTCGGGCGCTGGGCCATGAACGGCCTAAGTCTAGCCGCCTTCGGTCACCAAGGGTGCGTGAAGAGTCCTGAGAGCGCCCGGGTGTAGGTGGTCAAGGGTTCGAAGGCGGCTTGTTGGGTCCTACGGACCCAGAATGTTGGAGATCGCGCGTGTTTTGGGGGTCGTTGGCAGGGCGTTTCATGGGACCGAGTGCACTGGTGCCCCCGGCGCTGCCGGATCGAGCGACGCCTACTTCTTGGACTTGTTCTTGCGCCGCGACTCGGCCGCGGCTTCCGCCGCCTCGGCCTGCTGGGCTTCCCGTCCCGCGGCGGCCACGCTACGCAGCTGCTTCTTCACGCCGAGCTTCAGCATTGCGATGGGGAAGAGCAGCAGGAAGACGAAGTACCAGAGGGGCGGCGAGACGTCGAAGTACTGCATGCTGATGAAGCACGCGTAGAGCCCGCACACGTAGATCGTTCCGAAGATACCCACGGCAACGCCGGCGCGGTCGAGGGGCTCGGACTTGGTCTCGGCGTCGCCGGATTCTTCGAGGCGAAGGAGGCTGGCGATCTCGTCCGTGAGCTCGCCCATGCGGCGCGCGTGGTATTTCGGGCCGACCTCACCGTGATCGAAGAGCTCCTGCAGTTCCTTCGCTTCGGCAAGCAGGGCGTCGCGGCGTTCGCCGCGCGCACGGGCGAGCGAACTGGCTCGGCTCTCCGTGCGGGTGACCAAGAAGAAGCCGAGGAGCAGCAGCATGAGCATGGCGCCCACGGCGACGTAGCGAAGGGGGCCGGCGCTCGGGATGCCCGTGACGGCGAGGCGAATCGAACGCAGCTCGGCGTCGTCGGGCTCGCGTTCGATGGTGGTCATCAGAACGCGGCGGCCTTGCGATTCGCGCCGTTCGGCCGTGGGGAAGCCCTCGACGTTGAGGGTCATCTCCGGCGACGCGTCGGAGATCACGCGGTAACGGTAGGTGCGGAAAGGCAGCGGCCGGTCGAGGATGAGGTCGGCGCCTTCGAGCGGAATGTCGTAGGCCCAGGTGAGCGTCACGGTTCCCGGCGGAAGCGAGCCGCGCAGCGTGAAACCCTCGTCGTCGGGCACGATGCGCTGGTCCGACATGACCTCTTGCGACTGAAAGGCGGTGAAGCCCGGCGGAAGGGGCATGGGCACTTCGCCGAGGAGCACCGTGTCGGCGCCAAGGTTCGCGAGCTGGGCTTGCTCCGTCACCTTCACGCGGTCGCTCTTATACTCGAGCATCATCTGCCCGACGGTCATGATCAGGGCGCGCGTGTCTTCGGTGACGGGAAGGCGCCGGACGCGGGCAAACTGGCCGTGCTCGAGGTCCAAGCGAAAGGGCGTCGTTCCGTAGCGGGCCGTTCGATGGTCGAGGGTGACGCGGTACGCCTGGCCGTTGCCCGTTGCGAGACCGGTTTGCTCAAACATGCCGCGTTCGTCCGTTCGGCCGTTGTGGGCTTCGCGGTCGCCGCCCTGGCGCATCACGCCAATGCGAACGGGCGCGTCTGGAATCGGGCGGTCGGCTTCGTCGACGACGAGCACGCGAATCGTACCGGCGGGCACGCGCGCGTCGGACGTGCTTTCGGCGACGGGACGGGCGCGACCTTGGGCGCGGCGGCCGGCGGCTTCACGAACGCTTTCTTGGCGCGCGTCCTGCGCGACGGCGGCGCTCGGGATCAGGGGAACCAGAGCGCCCACGAGGAGTACGCCGGCGAGGTGATGAATGCTCTTCACGCTTCTGCCTCCTCGCCTGCGGCTTCGGCGACCTTCGACTCGCCGGCCTCGTTTGCTTCGCCGGCCTCGTTTTGTTCATCCGCTCCGTCGGCCTTCGACTTGTCCGCTTCGCCTTCGGCAGCCTGCTCGGCGAGGGAGGCGCCGCACTTCTTGCAGAAGGCGGCGTCCGGGTCGTTGCGCGTTCCGCAATTGGTGCACGTGATGAGCGCATCGACCGCCGCCAGAACGTCGGGACGTTCCTGCTCGAGGTGCTCCTCGACGAACTGACCGATGGCCTTCTTCGCGGCGTCGGGCACGTCCACGCCTTCGGGCAGAACGACGTGCAGGTCGCGCTCTTCGTCGACGGGCACCGTGTCGGCCGGCGTCTTGCCGCGGTAGGCCGTTCCGCTTCCGCCGAGGTGGTTCTTCACAAGCTCCGCGGCCTTGTCGCGGTAGGGCGCGACGTCCGCGTCGAGCAAACGAAGGACCTGCTTTGCTTCGCGCCGGAGCTTGTTGCGAAGCTTCGCGTAGTCCGCGTCGTCGATCTTTCCGCCGGCGTGATCGAAGTCGAGGTCCTTCAGGTTGGCGAGGAGCGCTTCCTTCTTCTCTTCGAGGCGGCGGCGCTGGCTTGCTTCGGAGGTGGGCAGGTCGAAGGCCGACTCGGGACTGAAGGCGGCGCGAATGCTCGCCCAGAGGTAGCCAAGGCCCACGAGCAGCATGCTGGCTGCAATGGTGATGAAGACGATGGGCAACATCAGTCGAGCTCCATCTGGCGAAGTTCTTCGTCCAGCCGTTCGTCGTAATCTTCCGCCTCGCCTTCGTCGTCTCCGGCGGGCGTGGCGCTTCCGGCGCTCTTCCAGCGTCGTCCGATAAAGCCCACCCCAAAGGCCGCGACGACCAGGAGCGAAATCGGTATCGCCCATAGGGCGCGGTCGAAGCCTTCATCGGCCGGAATCGAAATGGCGGCGGCGCCGTATTGGGCGCGAAAGCGGGCCACTAGCTCAAGGGGCCGGGCGCCGGCTTCGAGCTGCATGCGAAGCTGGGCGCGCTCGTCTTCGGCCCAGCCGCAGCCGCAGGTGTCAAGGGGCAGGCGCGCGCAGGAGCCGCACTGGCAAAGCAGCTGGCCGAAGAGCTGGCGTTCCTCTGGGTCCTCGATGACGACGGTGCCGGCGTGCAGCGAACTCGAACCGTCCGCTTGGGCGCTGGCGACATCGGGCGCGCCGAGGCCCAAGGCCAGGAGCGCCGCCGCGGCGGCCGCCGCGCGTTTGCGGTTGGGTTTTCGCGCGCCTCCCGCGCCGCCCTTGGGCAGGCTGATGAAGCCCATCGAGATAAGGCAGCCCAGAAGAAGAATGATGCCGCCGACCCAAATCCAGGCGACGAAGGGGCGGACCACGATGCGGAACGTCGCCCGCTCCGTGTCCTGGTCCACGGTGCTCATGATCACGTAGAGGTCTTCGCTGAGCCGGCTGCGAATCGCGACCTCCGTCGTGGGCATGTCCGGGTGCGTCGTGTACACGAACTTCGCCGGATGCACCTGGTCGCCTTCCTGCTCGCCGTCCATGAGCGTCATTTGGCCGTAGAGCGCGCGCTTGTTCGGGTCGTTGGCGACGAGCGGTCGGTCGTAGCGCAGCGTGTAGTCGGCCACCTCGATCGTCTCGCCGGGACGAAGGGCGCCTTCCGCTTCCTGATCGTACACGGCGCCGGTGAAGCCGAAGTACATGACGACGATGCCCAGATGCACGATGTAGCCGCCGTAGCGGCGGGGCGCGCGGCCGATGAGCCGCATCGTGGCCGTGAGGGCGCTTTCCTTCTTGGAGCGCATGCGCACGCCGGCCCCGCGCACGAACTCCTGAACGATCGTCGCGAAGACGAGCGCGCTGACGGTGGTGGCCGTCACGGGCGCCACGGTTTGAAACGCCCAGAGCACGGCGCCGGTCCACGTTTGGTAGATCTCCACCGAGTCGCTCAGCGCCGGGTAGCCGTAGGACTTGCCGAACACGAAGTGCACGACCATCACGAAGGCCGCAAAGGCCGCCGGCCAGGCCATCGCGCGGCCGAGGTTCTTGCCCGTCGCCTTGCGCCAGCTGACAAGCGGGCCGACGCCCATGAGGAAGAGCAGCATGAGCCCAAGGGGGACCATCCACTGGTTGTAGAAGCCCGGGCCGACGGTGATCTCCTGCCCGCGAATCCAGTCGCTGATGAGCGGCCAGGTCGTGGTCACCAGCACGAAAACCATCATGCCGAGGAGCACCCAGTTGTTGAGCAGGAACATGAACTCGCGGCTCACGAGCGATTCGATCCGGTGGTCGGCGCGCAGACGGGTGTAGCGCCAAGCGACGAGCAGCACGCAGGTCAGCGCGATGAGAAACATGAAGTGCACGAAGTACACGCCGATGTCCGAGCGGGCGAAGGAGTGCACGCTGGCGATCAACCCGGAGCGCGTCAGGAACGTGCCGAAGATCGTCATGAAGAAGGTCAGGCACATCAAAAAGACGTTCCATACCTTGAGCATGCCGTAGCGCTCCTGAACGATCGCCGAATGCAGGTAGGCGGTGCCGACGAGCCAGGGCATGAAGCTCGCGTTCTCCACCGGATCCCACGCCCAGTAGCCGCCCCAGCCGAGCTCCTCGTAGCTCCAAAGGCAGCCGAGAAGCAGGCCCACGCTGAGGAAGGTCCAGGCGATCATCGCCCAGAGGCGCGCGGCCTTGATCCACTCATCGTGCAGGCGACCGGTGACGAGCGCGGCGACGACAAAGGCGAAGGGCACGGACCAGCCGACGAAGCCCATGTAGAGGCTCGGCGGATGGATCACCATCCAATAGTTTTGCAGCAGCGGGTTGAGCCCTTCGCCGTCCACGGGCGTGGTGGCTACGTACGTCTGAAAGGGGTTGGCCGCGAAGAGCATGACGACCCCGAAGAAGAGCATGATGCCCATCAGCGTCGCGAGGATCCACGGCTGGAGCTCGAGGTAGCGGCCCTTTAGCCAGCGGGTGGCGGCGGCCGTGTAGCCCGCAAGAAGGAAGAGCCACCAAAGCAGCGAACCGTCTTGACCGCCCCAAAGGCTCGTGAAGAGGTAGTACCAAGGCATCGATCGGTCGCTGTAGCGGGCGACGTAAATGATGCGGAAGTCGTGGCTCTGAAAGGCGTACGCCAGAAGCGCGATCGCCAAGGTGATGAAGGCGCACGTCGCGTAGGTGCCCGCCCGGGCGGCGGCCAACAAGTTCGGGCGGCCACGCCCCGCGCCGACGCCCATGGCAAAGGCATACGCCGCGCTGACCAGCACGAGGCAGAGGGCGATGTTGCCGAGAAAGGGAAGATCGAGTGCGGGCACGCGCGCAGCCTATCAGGTTCGGGTGGGGAGGTCGGGTCGCTGGAGTCGGATCCAGAGGCAGGAAACCTGGGTCCGGCGAGGGTCGGACAACACACCGCGCACGCAAACATTCGTTACGAACGTTGCGCCGATTCGCCCCGCCCTACCACGTGCGGCCGGGTGACGCGTTTGAGGCCCCTTCGATCGCCGCGTATAGGGGATGGGCACGCTTGAGGAGCGGCGCTTCGTCGGCGTGCTTTTTCAGCGTCGATCGCAGGTTTCGCCGGGCCGCCGTCCATGCCTTCCGCGAATCCTCGCCCAGCTGGGACTGCACCTGCGCCAGGAGCGCCAGGGCTTCGAGTCGGCCCGCAAAGAGGCCGCCGAAGGTGCCTCGGGGCGCGCGAATCGCGGCCGCGGCGTGCGCCGCCTCGATCGCAATGGGCTCGCCGGCCCTCGCTCGATCGAGGCTAAAGGCCACGAGAAATGCCCGGCGAAGCTCCGGTGACGCCCCGGGTTTTTCGGGGCCGAGCGAACCGATGCGCCAGGTGGACGGCAGTTCCAACTCGCCTCCCAGTGCCATGCGTGCCCGGCGAAGGGACAAGGCCGCCCAATCGCGTCCGCCGCCGCGGCTTAGCAAGACGGCCCGCTCGTAGTGCGCCTCGGCCTGGACCCAATCGTCGACGACGGCACAGAAGTCGCCCTCGAGAAGGGCGCCACGTGCGGCCACGGGATCGCGGCGGAGCTCCAGATCGAAGCGCGTCATGAGCTCTTCGGCGACGACGAAGTCGCCGGTGGCGCGAAGGAGGTGGGCGAGGGCGACGAGCGAGCGCTGCGCCGAGTGCCGAAGGCCGGCGCTTCGCTTCAGGCGAACGGCGCGGCGAAGGGCCGTGATGGCATCGTCTGGGCGCTCGCGTGCGACGGCCACCTCGCCCAGTTCATGGAGCGCTTCGGCTTCGCCGGCGGTGCTGCCGGCGGTGCGCGCTGCTCGGAGGGCGGCGCGAAAAGCACGCGCTGCTTCGGACAGCGACTTGAGCCGAAGGCCGTAGCCGAGGTGCCGCTTGGCGTCGGCGCCCAGGGACGCATCGCCCGCACGTTTGGCGGCTTCGGCTGCGGAACGCGCCGATTCAATGCTTCCCAAGTCGCCGCTCGCCACTTCACAGCGGCAGCGGCCGAGAAGCGCCCGGGCTTCTCGGCGGGCATCCCCCACCCTCGCGGCGACCCGTGACGCTTCGTCGTAGCGCGCACGCGCGCGAACGGCGTCGAAGGCCGCGTCGTCGATGTCTGCGAGCGTGAGCAAGATCTCGGCGCGGAGCACGCCCTCCGCGCCGTCGAGATGGGGAAGGAGCCGCTGCCGCGCCATGTCGAGCTCGCCCGCGCGAAGCTCCAGGCGCGCACGGCGAAACGCCGTTTCCGCCTCCGGCGCCCGTCGGCGCTCCGCCTGCCACAAGGCGCCTTCGGCGCGGTCCCGTTGGCCGACGCGCATCGCCATGTCGAACTCGCGAAGGAGCACGTCCGAATCGAAACGCTGGCCGAGCGCGCGCCCGCGATCGATGACGCGAAGGCCGACATCTGGCCGGCCCTGCGCGTCCGCCGCCGCAAGGGCGCGCTCGAGCAGCTGGCTGCGTTCTTGATCCCGGCCGGCGCCCGCAAAGAGCTCGGCTGCGAGCAGAAGCGCCTCCGGTTCCTTGGCCCGGCGCTGCACCCATTGGGCGGCGCGCCGGCGGATCGAGCGGCGCGCGCGATCCTCCAGGGCAGCCCGCGTCGCGTCGACGAAGCGGTCGTGCATGCGGAGTCGAACTTCGCGGCCTTCTTGAACGCGCACGACGATGCCGTGCCGCAGCAGCGTCTCCACACCGGCGGCGGCGTCGGGCAGCGTCAGTCCCGCGACCTGCGAAAGGTCCGCGAGGTCGACGCGTTCGCCCACCGTCGCGATGGCACCGGCGACGGCGAGCGCCTCCGCGTCCAAGCGCCCAACGCGGCGGCCGAGCACGTCGGGCAGCTCCAGCGCTTCAATGGTGCCGCTTCGAACAAAGCCGCGCAGATCGCGGCGCAATACGCCTTCATCGCACGCGAGGCGCAGCGACTCCTGCACCCAAAGAGCAGGGGCGGGCTCGGCGCGCAAGCGCTTCAGGAACGGCGTGCCGAAGAGGGGCGAAAGGCCGCCGAGGAGCGCTTCGGCGAAGGCCTCGCTTTCGTTGGGGCTGAAACGATCGCAGCTGAGAAAGTTCGGGCGGACGCGCGCCCACGAAGGGTCGGCGCCGCCAGGACGGGTGGTGGCGATCGCGGTGGCGAAGGCGCCGGCCTCGTGGGCTTCCGCCAGCACCTCCGTGAGGAACGCCTGACCTTGGGCCGAGGTCCACTGCAGGTCTTCGACGCCGATAATGAAGGGCGCGTCGCGGCGCAGGCTCGCGCGGGCCACGAGCTCACCAAGGAGGCGACGCCGCAAAAACGCGGCGCGCTCCGGATCGAGCGGCTCGGCCAACCGCTTGCGACGCAGCGAAGGCACGATGGGCGCCAGCGTGCGCCGCTCTTCGTCCGTGAGGTGCTGCAGTTCCGACGCCGTCAGAAAGGCGCGGGCAAACTCTGTCTCCAGCGAGTCGACGCCTTCGCGCCGGCCTCGAATCTGGGTCCACTTGCCGCCCTGCAGCTGGAGGCGCTGGCGGATTTCGTCGAGCAAGCGCGACTTGCCCGTGCCGGCTTCGCCTTCGAGCAAGATGGCGTTGACGCCATCGAGTTCGGCAACGCTCATCATCTCGCTCATGAGCGTGCCGCGCTCGATGAACGGTGCGAAGCTGATGTGGCTGGCGAGGGTGGCCTGCGTATCGACGGGAAGCTCGGCGCCCGTGGCGTCGCCCAAACGCAGAAGGGCCTCACGGGCCGTTGCGGGACGTTCGGCGGGGTTCGTGGCGAGCAGGTCCTGCACCCACGTACCCAAAGGCGCGGGCTTGTCGCCGAAGCGCAGAGGCTTGAGATCGCCGCCGAGGTGGGCGGCAAAGATCGCCTGCGTGCTGTCGCCGTCGAAGGGGAAGCGGCCGCTCAGCATGCGGTAGAGCATGACACCCAACGCGTAGAGATCGGACCGGCCGTCGATCGACCACCCGCGAATGAGCTCTGGCGCCATGTAGGACGGACTGCCGCTGAGGTCGTCGGCGGATTGGCCAAGGGTACGGGTGACGCCGAAGTCGAGCACGACGACGCGGCCGCTCGCCTTTTCCACGAGTAGGTTCGAGGGCTTGATGTC